>JANNNL010000707.1:0-9448 GCA_031398525.1 Actinomycetes bacterium
CGGGGCGGTGTCCAGCAGGGCATTGAACTCGACTTGTGACATCACCATCATCCGCATCGGCGACGTGGTCGTGACCGTTGCCGTGCGCGGACCACCATCGAGCAACGACAACTCCCCTTGAAAATCACCCGGTCCGACATCGGCGAGATGCTCATCGTCGCGGTCGACCGATGCCGTTCCCGACAGGATGACGAAGAACTCGTGCCCCGTGGCTCCCTGGCGTGCGAGCACGGTCCCGGCGGGAACGTCAACGTCGGTCATCAGGCTGCGAATCTGCTCACGCTCCTTCGCCGACAGTCGCGAAAACAGCGGCACCTGGGCCAGATGGTCCTCGGCCTTTGCATGGCTCATGTGAGATCCCCTCGGTTGTCGACACTCCACCCCCGGAACGTCGCTGCCCACATCATGCACCTCGGTCCGACATCGGGCAAAGCGACGTCGCCGAAACCGGGGGTCCCCACCTCACGGTGTCCTCGTCTGACGATGGGTCAACGATGTCGATATGCCAGATTGAGCCGATGGCGTTGACCTCCGGGATCACCTCGATCAGCAACTTCCGCGAGCTTGGTGGACTACCGACCACCGACGGGACCGTCGTACGAGCGGGCCTCGCGTTCCGCAGCGCCCATC
This sequence comes from Actinomycetes bacterium, assembly GCA_031398525.1. Classification (GTDB taxonomy): domain Bacteria; phylum Actinomycetota; class Acidimicrobiia; order Acidimicrobiales; family Ilumatobacteraceae; genus JANMJD01. The sequence continues at coordinate 631 of JANNNL010000707.1, forward strand.
TGGCCAACGCGTCCGACGCCGACTTGGAACGCATCGTTGAGCTGGGCATTTCGACGATCATCGACCTACGCACCCCCGCCGACAAACTCCTCGACGGCCACCACCGAACGCCCGACGGAGTCCGCTACATCAGCGCCCCGATGGGCGATCTCACCGATGCCGACACCACGACCGGGGCCCAGCGACTCGACCCGGTACGCGCCGCGATGCACTCGCGCAACCCGCAGGTGATTGCCGAACGGTTCGGAAACGGTCAGGCCGAAGCGATGATCCGCCAAGGCCAGCGTTCGTTCGTCGATACCGAGCAGGCGGCGACGGCGGGTCGGGCCTATCTCGAAGCCCTCCTCGATCCTGAATCCGGCGGGGCGTTGGTCCACTGCTCGGCCGGGAAGGACCGCACTGGTTGGATCTGCACCGTCGTGCTTCTCGCCCTCGGCGTCGACCGCCCCACGATCATCGACCACTACCTCGAAACCAATCAGCACCGACCGGTCGACGCCCGGCTGGCCGAGGTGATCGGCGAATCCGGGGTCGACCCCGAGCACCTACGGGCATTCTTCGAAGTCCGCGAGTCGTATCAGCAGGAAGGCTTCGACATCGTCGACTCCAAGTACGGCTCGGCCCGGGCGTATCTGGAGCAGGTGTTCGGTTTCGATGCTGAGCGCCTCGCGGCGCTCCGGTCCCGAATGTTGGTTCTTGGCGGCTGAAACTCTCGGGCGCGGTGAGGGTGGGGGCAACAGTCCCCCGGTTCGCTCGACGGCTTGGGCGACGGTGGCAATACTGTCGCTGTCATGCAGATCTCTCCGCGCATTCGACCCGGCCGCGACCCCGGCGCAGATGGTGTCGTCGCTGCCGCAAGTCGCTCCCGACGAGACGCTCGGACGGTTCGTCGCCCCCAACGATTCGTTCCTCGCCATGATGAAGCAACTCGCCGATGACGACTGGGAGCAGCTCGCCGAGTCGCCTGCCGGGCACGCGCCGCGCTGGCCATCGGATTCGGTCAGTCACCCGACGGCACGTTCGCGGTCGAGGCCTCCGATCCGGCGATGCGATTCACGCTCGCGGTCACCGATCAAGTCGTCGTCACCGACGTCGATGGCCACGAGTCTGGCGTGCCCTGCCTCACCGGTTCGACGCCCGACCTGATCGACTCCCTGAGCATTCGCTCACCCCTCCCAGCGGGCACGCCGCAAGAGTGGCGAACCCTCCTGAGCGGCCTGGCCACCGCGTTCGACGCCTCCTGATCAGATTGTTTTGGGGTAGTACTCGCCGGGCTGTAGGGCCGACGTTGCCGCGTCGAAGTTCGAGGCGAACGGCCAGTCGGCTTCCTCGCCGGCGGCCGGCGCCTGGCTGAAGCGGCCGAGTTCGCCGCCGACGCGCTCGTTACCGACCAGCGACCACGCCTGGCGTTGGTAGGTCCAGTTCGTTGGCTGCAGCCGGTGGCATTCGTTGAAATGGACGATCGCCGCGCCACGCTGCCCGGTACGCCACAGATGGTTGGCGAGTTCGAAGTGGGCGGCGGCCCGCGAGACTTCCGGCTGCCGGGGCTGCGATGCGGCGATGACCTCGTCAGGGGTCATGGCGAATGCGCTGGCTGCGCCATTGCGAGCCCAGTCGCGGATCGCGTCGGGGTAGCCCTCGCGATCCTGCCCCCCGGCGAGCAGCGTGGTGAGTGGTGGCCGCTCGGTGGTGTCGCCCGCTGCGGCCCGCTCGGCAGCCTGGCGCTTGGCTCGGTCCATGATCAGCTTGATGACCGACGGGGGATACTCGGTGGCACCCGCCCACCCGGGCTCGGCCGGCCGCACGATCATCCCGGCCTCATCGATCCAGACGACATTCGGGATGTTGACCACGCCGAACAACGTGCACAGCTGGTGGCCCGGATCGAGCAGCGACGGGTGATCGGTGTTCGCCGCCTCGATGAACTCGCGGGACGCCTCGGGGCCACTCAATTCCAACGAGACGGTGACGATCTCGACGCCGAGCGGGTGGAGTTCGGTGCGCAGGGCCTGCCACACGGGCAGGTCATAACGGCAGCCTCAATAGGGCGCCCAGGCGACAAGTACGACCTTCTGACCACGCAGCGACGACAGTCTGAACTCGTTGCCATCAAGGTCGTTCAATACCAGTTCGGGGGCGTGGGCCGTCACCAATGATCGACCGTTCAACGACTCCGGGCCGAGCGCCCACAGGCCCGCGGTCGTGTCGTTGACCAGCTCCATCCCGAGGCGATCGGCGCAGTCGACGAGGCTGAAACCATCGGGCAACGGCACACAGACGTCGCCCTTGCACGCGCCCTGCGGCTTGATATCCCAGCCGGTACCGGCGGCGAACTCGCCGGCACCGATATCGAGTCGGTCAAGAATCACGTCATCATCCCCTTGATAGCTGCCCCATATGGAAGATACGCCCCAGAATCAACCTGACTCGTACCGACCAACTCGGGATGCGTTATCACAACGGCCCGCCGCCCCGCCGTTGACGCTCGAGGAAGCGCCGAAGCACGGCTACGTCCACCAGATCCTGATCGCGGGCGGCTGCTTCCTTGTTGGCGCTCAGACCGTCGAGACCAATGACCGGAATCTGCAACTCTCCAACTTCAACAAGGATCCGATCCGGCCAGCAGTCATCGAATTCCACACCGTCGGGCGTGGTCAACAGATCGATTCTCTGCGGTGGATATCCGGTCTTTTGTGAAACGTGGATGGCCGTGAGCCGCCATCGCATAGCCGCCGACGACGAGGAAGCGAACTTCACGTCGGGTGAGTGATTCGAAGAACTCGTAGAAGTCTTGGTTCATCTCCACTTGCCCACCCGTAGAAGGTTCGACGCATCTCTTCAACCGCCGCCCATCGTTCGGCGGCCGGTAACTTCATCCAGTAGACGCTGTCATCATCAGGCTCGTACATCGACTTCTTCGTGACGACGCGCTCCACGCGGCCAATCTAGTGGAACCGGCGATCAAGGAGTTCGGTGACGACATGCGAGCTTTCCTCTTCGATGGCCGAGCAGCGATCGAGTGCGGCGATGACGGACGCGTCGCTGAGGCGCCGGGCAATCGACCGCCATGCGTTCGCGCCCTGCAGCTCGGCGTCGGCCTGCATGCGTAGTTGCTCGTCGACCGAGAACCCGTCGAACGCGGCGTAGTACAGGGCCCGAGCCTCGGGCAACAACGCGCGAAGTTCGGCCAAGGAGGCTTCGTCAATCTCGAACAGCGCCTCGATCCGGTCGGCGATCTCGTCCTCCCGTTGAGCACAGCCGGAGAGCACCCCCGCATAGTCGGGAAGCTCGGCCGCCCATCCCCGATAGCGGTCCGCCGCCGTTCGCTCCAGCAACGCGAGAAATCGCGGCCGGACCGCGTCGGGCACCCGGCTGAGCACGGGAGTCAACAACGCACCGAAGTTGGGAATCTGGGCAGCCATCGCTTCATCATGGCCCGGCCGGCGGCCCGCACCCGCAGCGCAGACCGTCGCCTAACGTCACGAGGATGCGCATTGCGGTGATCACAGGGGCAGGGTCGGGGATCGGCCGAGCATGTGCGATTGGCCTGTCCCACGACGGGTTCACGATCGCACTCGTCGGTCGGCGCGCGGGTCCCCTCCACGAGACGTCCGCGCTCCTGCCGGGAGAGTCGTGTGTGGTGGTCGCCGATGTCGGTGATCCGACGTCGGTCGATGCCCTGTTCGGCGAGGTCGACCGGAGGTACGGCCGAGTCGACCTGCTGTTCAACAACGCCGGTACCGGGGCACCGCCCGTCCCGTTCGAGGACCTCACGTTCGAGCAGTGGAACACGGTGGTGTCGACCAATCTCACCGGCTCGTTCCTCTGCGCCCAGCGGGCCGCCGCCCTGATGAAACGCCAGGACCCCGGCGGCGGGCGGATCATCAACAACGGGTCGATCTCGGCGCAGGCCCCCCGGCCGATGTCGGCGCCCTACACCGTGACCAAGCACGCGATCACCGGGCTGACCAAGCAGATCGCCCTCGATGGCCGCCCGTTCGGCATCACCTGTGGGCAGATCGACATCGGCAACGCAGCCACCGCGATGACCGACGTGATCGAACGGGGCGTACTGCAGGCCGACGGTTCGGTCCGTCCCGAGCCGACGATGGACGTCAACGACGCGGCCAGCGCCGTGCGCTACATGGCTGGCCTACCCGCGGGTACCAACGTGCTGACCATGACCGTGATGGCTGCCGGCATGCCGTTCGTCGGTCGCGGCTAGTCGGCGCAGCTGGATTTGTGTGCGCTGGGTAGCTCCCGGCGCTACCCAGCGCACAGGCACGCCGACTCCAGCCGGTGTTGCGCGAGAATCGGGCGATGACGCAAGGCCTTGAGCGGAACTTTGACGTGGTGATCATCGGGGGCGGTATCGCCGGGGTGTCGGTGGCCTACGAGTTGGCGACGGACCATCGCGTCGCCCTCATCGAGATGGAGCAAGCGCTCGCTCATCACACGACGGGACGATCGGCCGCCGCCTTCCTCGAGAGCTACGGCGGGCCGATCATCCGGGCGTTGACGACGGCCAGCCGGTCGTTCCTGATCGACCCGCCCGACGGTTTTGACGGGCCGCTGATGACGCCGCGGCCGTTGCTGTGGATTGCGCCGGAGGGTCGCGGCTCGACGGTGGTCGATCACCATGCCGAGGTCCACAAGCTGGTGTCGACGGTCGAACTCGTGTCGGGAGCTGATGCCGAGACGCTGTTCCCGCTGCTGCGGCCGGGGTGGACCGAGCAGGCGATGATCGAACCCGAGGCGATGGATATGGACGTCCACGCCATCCATCAGGGCTACGTCCGCGGTCTGCGCGCCCGGGGTGGCGAGATCCATGTGTCGGCACCGGCGATCGGCCTTTCCCGGGACGCCGCCGGGTGGCATGTCGAGACTCCACAGGGCGCGTTTCATGCCTCGCTGGTGATCAACGCAGCCGGGGCGTGGGCCGATGTGTTGGCCGCTCGCGCGGGCGTTCGCCCGATCGGCATTCACCCACTGCGCCGCACGATTTTCATGCTCAACGCTCCCGACAACCTGGGCCCGAGCGCCGATTGGCCGCTGATCGGAGACCTCGACGGCACGTTCTATATGAAGCCCGAAGGCACTCAGTTCCTCTGCTCCCCGGCTGACGAAACCCCGTCGGAGCCGTGCGATGCCCGCCCGGAAGAGGCCGACATCGCTCAAGCCCTCGACACCATCAACGACGCGATGACGATCAACGCCCGCCATGTTCGGTCGTCGTGGGCGGGGCTGCGCAACTTCGTCATCGACCGCGTCCCGGTCGCCGGCTTCGACGACGAGGCCGAAGGATGGTTCTGGTTGGTCGGGCAGGGCGGCTACGGCATCCAAACCGCCCCGGCCCTCGCCCGCAGCGCGGCCTCGCTGATCCGCTCGGGCACGTTGCCCGACGACGTCGTCGCCCGCGGGACGGAACCGGCCGACCTGCACCGGTCACGACTGGTCGACGCACCGAACCTGCTCGCCGGGCACTGAGTCGACTGAGCCGATGGCCCAAGATCCGCTGTGCCACCTGGGTGAATTCGCCGCGTCGCTGACGTGGAGCACCGTTCCCGCAACCGTGCGGCATCGGGCTGCGTTGGCGCTGCGCGACACGATCGGCACGATGTACGGCGGCAGCACGACCCGCGCCGCCCGCATTGCCGCCGACGTCGCCACGGCCGATGGGGGACGCTTCCCGATCGTCGGTCGGGCAGCCCGGGCCTCGTGCCAGCAGGCCGCCTTCGCCAACGCGGTGGCCGCCAGCGCCTTGGACTTCGACGACGGCCACTATGCCGGGGGTGCGATTCACCCCGCGTCGGTGATCGTGTCGACCCTGGTCACCGCCACCTCCGACCCCACGGTCGAGCCGGTCGACGGGCGGGAGCTGCTCACCGCCCAGGTGGTCGGTTACGAGATCGGATTGCGCGCCGCCCACCTGTTGTGGCCGAAACACGCCGACGACGACTACCACTGCACGGGCACCGCGGCCACGCTCGGTGCGGCGGCTGCGTTGGCGAGGCTGTGGGGACTCGACGCCGACGGCATCGCCCGATCGATCGCCATTGCCTGGGCCCACGCGCCGATGGCGACGTTCCAACTGCCGATGGTCAAGGAGTCGATCGGCTGGTCGGCGGCCACCGCCGTGACCGCGGTCCATCTGGCCCGCGCCGGGTTCATGAGCATGCCCGTTGGTGCACCCCAGGCCGTTCCCGACGTGTTCCCGCCGACGCCGTTTCACCGCGCCGGGGCGATCGCCGACCCGTTCGTGGCCAGCCTGGGCGCAGTGTTCGAAGCGGGCAACACCTACTTCAAGCCGTACGCCTCGTGCCGCTACACCCATGCTCCGGCCGCCGCCCTGCAGCGGCTACTCGACGAGAGCGGTATGACGGCCAGCGACATCGAATCGATCGAGGTCGGCACCCACCGGGGCGCGGTATTCCTCGCCGATCAGCGTCCACCCTCGTTGGAACATGCCCAGTACAGCTTCCCGTTCGTGCTCGGCGCGATCGTGCTGCACGGTGCCGCCGGGGCCGCGGAGATGCGCGACGACTGCCTGACCGACGCGCCGCGTCTCGCCATCGCCGAGCGGGTGACCGTCCATCACGACCCCGCGATGGACGATCTCTACCCGCAGCACTACGCAGGCACCGTCACCGTGCAAGCCACGGACGGCTCGCAGGCGAAAGCGACCGGAATCGTCGCTCCCGGCGATCCGGCGGAACCGATGACCGACGCCGAACTCGAACTCAAGTTCCTTCGACTGATGGCCTTCGCCGCGGTGGACGGCAGTCAGGCCCGCGAAATCAGCGCGGCGACGGTGCCCAGCTCAGGCGGCGGGGACAAGATCGAGAAACTGCCACGCTTGATCTGAGGCGAGGCCGACAAGTTCCTTGCCACAGTTCTGCACCACATGCGGCGACGACGTGACGTGCTGCGTGCCGGCGTGGACGTCGCGATAGAACCGCTGGATGTCGCCGCGGCGCAGGGCGGTCGTCCCGCCGTTCAGATACACGAACTGCGCAACTTCGTGCAGCACCTGGGTGATGTTGGTGAGCGCCAAGCGGATGAGGGTGTTCTGCCGCACCGATGCATGACCGTTCTCGTCGACGCAGGTCGCGGCCATGTCGGTCCACGCCTCGCGGGCAAACGCCCGGCCGGCCCGGAACGACGCCTCGGCCCGGCCGTACTGCTCAAGGAATGAGTCGCTGTCGACCTGTGACCCCGCCCGCCCACTCTTCTCCTGGGCCATCTTGGCCAGTTCGTCGAGCAACCGCCGGCCGACGCCGAGCGCCCATCCGGTATGACACATCGTGGCAAACCCGATGATGCCGATGTTGAAGAGCCCACCACCACGCTTCGCAGTCTGGGTGACGGCGAAGTGGGTGTTGTCCTCTGGGACGAAGACGTCGTCGATCCGGTAGTCGATGCTGCCCGTGCCGCGCAGCCCCATCACGTCCCAGTTACCCAGGAGCGTCGCCTGCTCAACGGGGAGCACGAAGATCCGCGGTTCGCCGGTGGTCGTGATAATCCCGAGCGTGTGGATGTGGGTGCCGTGGAGCAGGCCCGAGGCGAAGCTCCATTCGCCGGTGAGCATGTAGCCACCGTCGACCGGTGTCGCCATACCGGGGCGGGTGCCCTGGCCGGCGATGATCGGCTGCTTGCCGTCGGCCCACATCGCGGTGACTGCGTCGTCGCCGAGGTACGCCGCTCCGGTACCGGTGGACAGGCATGCAGCCATCACCACCCAACCGGCGGATGCATCGGCGTAGGACAGATTTTCGAGGACCTCGAGCGAGCTGATCGGATCCAGCTCGAAACCGCCAACCGCCCTCGGTTCCCACATCTTGAACATGCCTGCCTCGTGGAGCGCAGCCACCACCTCGTCGGCGAGACGGCCGTGAGCGTCTCCGTGCCATCCGAACTCATTGAGTAGCGGTTGAAGCGCGAGGGCCCGGGCGGGAAGATCGACAACGGTTACTTGGATGCTCACGTGGTTCCCTCTTGATATATCGGACCGAGCAGCCGACCCTAGCCGCAGGCGAGGTCAGAGGTACTGGGCTGTCGTCCCGGCGACGGGCATGGCGGGCTGGCCGAGCTTGCGGTGATCCCACGAGCGTGAGCGCACCGGGTCGACACGCACCACGACGCGCTTGTTCATCATGATCTCGACGAACGGGCGCATCTCCGCGTTGTACGGGCCGTTGTAACGCTCGAACACGCTGATGCCGGCGGCCCAGTACTCGTCGCTGGTCGTGTCGTCGATGATCACGCCGGTCCCTTCGATGGCCACGCCGCGCAGTTGGTCGTAGCTGTCGCCCGCCTCGATCGAGCAGGTGATCTTCGGATCGCGGCGCAGGTTGACGGCCTTTTGCGACTTGGCCTTGGTCTCGAAGTAGATCTTGCCGTCGACCAACCCGTACCACATGGCCACCAGGTGGGGGTACCCGTTGGGGCCGTTGGTGCCCATGGTGGCGATGCGCCGCTGCCCAAGGAACTCGTTGATTTCCTCGGCGGACATGACGATGGAGGAGCGTTGGTTGGCACCCATGTTGCCTGCTTTCGTGAGATGAGTCGAAGTGGCTTGCGTTGATAGCCGCACCTTGATGATGACACCTGCGCTACATCAACTCCTCGGCCAGACGACGAGCGAGTGGCCACGCCCGCTCCTCGCCTCATTCGGCCTCGATGGTCTCGGGCTCGGGCCAGGGGCGCGCTGCACGCCTTGAGCACGGTGAGCAGTAACCCGGGTCGAGCAAGTACGACGAAGCCGATGCGAAGCATGGGAGGCGGGTTGATTTCCTCGGCTGCGTTTCCTAGGCCTACC
>JANNNL010000759.1:0-22615 GCA_031398525.1 Actinomycetes bacterium
GCCGCCCTCGCGGCTTGCGAACGATCGACTACATTCCTGTCCTCACTCACGGACAGGATCGTCGATCTCGGCGGCCGGAAATGCGGGACATCGTGTTGCACTCGACCATCTGGCGGAACCTTGCCATCGTCTCGGCGATCGGCTTCATCGGCGCCTGCGGCGGCAGCTCAACCTCGTCGAATTCGACCGAGGCCGCGACCACTGCGGCACCCGTCGAAACGACCGCTCCCCCAACAACGGCCGCCCCGACCACCGTGGTGCCCGCGACAACCGCCGTAGCGGTTACCGACGTTGCCGCCGTCGATCCGTCGACCCTCGGAGCCACGTTGGGCTCGGCGATCGCCACGAGCCTCGGGCTCAAGCTCGACGACGCTCAGCAGCTGTGTGTCGGCGACGGACTGCTCGCCGAAGCCGGCGGACTCGAGGAACTGGCCAAGCTCAATACTGGCCAACTCGACAGCACCCAGATTGCTGGGATCATGACGGTGTTTACCGACTGCAAGATCGACCTTTCGGGCATGAACCCGCAGACGACCGCAAGCCCGGAGCTCAACTTCGACACGCTCGATTCGGCTCGATCCGTCCTCATTGACGGGTTGACCGCCTCGGGCGCGGGCACTCGCGAGGCGGCCGAGTGCTTCACCGACGGGATGATCGAGGCCCTCGGCGCCGACGAGTTCCTGCGGTCACTCAACTCCGATGAGGCCGACCCGGCGCAGGACGACATCGCCAACAAGGCTGCCGCGGAGTGCGGCCTCGATCCCTCGGTCTTCGGCAGCTGAGTCGAACCCGCGTGGGTTCGAACCGAGCGCGTCGCGGCGGGAGCGATGCTGCACCAGCTACCGTCGATGACGATGACCATCGACTGGGACACCCTGCGTGCCCTCGCGCTTGCCGCGGCCGAGCATGCCTACGCGCCGTACTCGCAGTATCGGGTCGGGGCTGCGGCCCTCGTCGACGACGGCCGATTGATCAGCGGCTGCAACATCGAGAACGCGTCATACGGCTTGACGCTGTGCGCCGAGTGCACGCTTATCGGTCAGCTGATGATGGGCGGAGGCGGGCGATTGGTCGCCGTGGCCACGGTCGGCAATGGCGAGTCGGTCACGCCGTGTGGCCGATGCCGTCAGCTGCTCTGGGAGCACGGTGGAGCTGAGTGCCTGGTCAACGGCGACGGGACAGTTCGAACCCTGGCCGAGCTCCTCCCCGGTGCATTTCCCGACTCGTCGAACTTCGCTTCACGCTCCCGACCAACCGAGTGACCTGCGGGCCAAGCTGCGAGACTTGTCGGATGGCCGACTATTCCCCCGAGGTCCTGCGGGCGCTGCCTAAGGTGCTCCTCCACGACCATCTCGACGGCGGATTGCGGCCGACGACGGTGGTCGAGTTGGCCGACGAGGTCGGCTGGACCCCACGACTCCCGACGACCGACCCTGTCGCACTTCAGACGTGGTTCACGGCGGGGGCCGAGGCCGGCGACATTTTGCAGTACCTCGCCACGTTCGAACACACCGTTGGGGTGATGCAGACCGAGTCAGCTATCGAACGGGTCGCCTACGAAGCAGTTCTCGACCTCGCCAACGATGGTGTTGTCTACGGCGAAGTCCGTTTCGCTCCTGAACTCCACCAGGACTTGGGGCTTTCGTTGGACGCGATCGTGGAAGTCGTTGGGCACGGTTTGCGCCGCGGCGAACGCGACGCGGTGACGTTGGGACGACCAATCACCGTCAACGCGATCTGCTGTGCAATGCGTACGGCCGACCGATCGGTCGAGATCGTCAACATGCTCGCCCGAATGCGATACAGCGAGCCCAAGCTGGTCGCCTTCGATCTGGCCGGAGCCGAAACCGGATTCCCGCCATCGCTCCACGCCGAGGCGCTATCGATCGCCCGCCGGGAGCTCCTCAACATCACCATTCACGCGAGCGAGCCGCCCGACAAGGAGCTCATCTCCGATGCGCTCGCGCACGGCGCCCACCGCATTGGCCACGGAGTGCGCCTTGCGTCCGACATTCTGTTTACTCCCAATGAGCAGGCAATTTTCGGCGCAATTGCTCGGTACATCTTCGACCACGAGATTGCGTTGGAGATGGCCCCCACCTGCCACGTGCAGATCGGAGCGGTGCCGACATTGGCCGACCATCCGTTTGCCAAGCTGCTGCGGCTTGGGTTCAAGGTGACCCTGAACACCGACAACCGGCTGATGTCGAACGTGTCACCGACGTCGGAGTTGGCTGCGGTTACGACGACCTTCGATCTTTCACCCGCCGAGATGCACAAGATTGCGATCAACGGTATCGAGGCCGCGTTCTGCCCCGCCGAGCACAAACACCGCATTCTGCGCGACGTCATCCACCCCGCCTACAACAAGCTGGAGGCATCATGCTGAGCGACTCCCAGATTGAGACGTACCACCGCGACGGCTTCGTCGCGATCCCCGATTTCGTCGGGCCCGTTGCGTGTGCCGCATTGCGCCAACGGGCCACCGAGATTGTCGAGGAATGGGTTCCCAGCGACCGCAAAACTGTGTTCTCCACCAATGAGCAGGAACGGGCCTCGAACGAGGAGTTCTTCCGTTCCGCCTCATCGACCTGGTGCTTCTTCGAGACTGAAGCCCTCGATGACGATGGCAACCTGGTCGTCGACAAGGCCCGGTCGATCAACAAGATCGGCCACGCCACCCATGATCTCGACGACGTGTTCGAGTCGTTCACCTACACCGCCGACCTCGCCGGGGCTGCCCACGACGTTGGGATGAACGCGCCGCTGGCGCTGCAGAGCATGTACATCTTCAAACAGCCGCTGATCGGCGGCGAGGTGAGTTGCCATCAGGACTCGACATTCCTGTGGACGGATCCGCTCTCGGTGACCGGATTCTGGTTCGCCCTCGAAGATGCCACCATCGAGAACGGATGTCTCTGGGCCGCGCCCGGCGGGCACCGCACGTCGCTACGCAAGGTCTTCCGTCGTCGCCACGCCGATGGCACGACCGGGACGACGTTCGAGATCCTCGACGACACTCCCCTGCCCAGCCCACCGACCGACCTGGTGCCGCTCGAGGTGACCGCGGGGACCATGGTCGTACTCCACGGCCAACTCCCCCACTGGAGCGACGTCAACCGCTCGCCCAAGAGCCGCCACGCCTACTCGGTGCACTGCATCGAGGAACAAGCCGAGTATCCCGATTGGAACTGGCTACAACGGCGATCCGAAATGCCACTGCGCCGGCTCGATCAAGTGGCGGCTGCACCGCATACGGTGGGGCGATGAGTCGCACCGATGCCTTTGCCCGGGCCCCCAAGGCCCTCTTGCACGATCATCTCGACGGCGGCCTACGACCGGCAAGCGTCGTGGAGTTAGCCGCCGAGTACGGCTATACGCATCTCCCGACAACCGACATCGACGATCTGTCGAAGTGGTTCCACCGGGGTGCCAAGCGCAACGATCTGGTGCTCTATCTGGAAACATTCGCCCACACCGTCGGCGTCATGCAGCACCGCGATGCGATCGAGCGGGTCGCTCACGAGTGCGCCGTCGATCTCGCCGCCGACGGCGTCGTCTATGCCGAGGTTCGCTTCGCCCCCGAGTTGCACACCGAGGCGGGGCTCACGCTCGACGAAGTCATGCAGGCCGTTCTCGCCGGGTTCCGGTCAGGCGTCGCAGGCACTGACCTGGTGATCTACGCGATCTGCTCGGCAATGCGCACTGCGGCGCGCAGCCTGGAAATCGCCGAGCTGGCGGTGCGGTGGCGCGACGAAGGCGTCGTTGGCTTCGACATCGCCGGGGCCGAGGCCGGCTACCCGCCAACTCGTCACCTCGATGCCTTCCAGTACGTGCAGCGCGAAAACTTTCACGCCACCATCCACGCCGGTGAGGCGTTTGGGCTTCCCTCAATATGGGAGGCCGTGCAGTGGTGCGGGGCCGAGCGGCTCGGCCACGGCGTGCGCGTCGTCGACGACATCAGCGGCGAGCCCGGAGCCGAGCGACTCGGCCGCCTTGCGTCATACATCCGTGATCGCCGCATCCCGCTCGAGTTGTGCCCAACCTCCAACGTCAACACCGGTGTCTGCGCGTCGATCGCCGACCATCCGATTGGGCTGCTACGAAGGCTGCGGTTCCGGGTGACGGTCAATACCGACAACCGGTTGATGAGCGACACGTCGATGACCGGGGAGTTCACCCGTCTCAACGAGGCGTTCGGATACGGCATCGACGACTTCGAGTGGCTCACTGTCAATGCGATGAAAAGCGCCTTTGCCCCGTTTGATCAACGCCTGCGAATCATCAACGGAACGATTAAGCCGCGCTACGCCCTGATGAAGGCTGAGAACCTGGGCATCACCGCCTAACCATTCGTAGACTGCGGCTTCCGGGAGCTGTAACCGAGCGGCGAGATGCCCCATGACGATCAAGAAAAAACTCTTCATTGGCGGGCTGCTTCTTCTCGTCGCCTTGTCGTCCATCGGACTTGCCACCGGCCTGCGACTTCGCGATCGTCAGCAAGCCCAGGTCCGTCGAACAGTCGGGGCAATCGCCGACTTGGAACGCATGCGAATCATCAGCGAATTGGATGCGGTTGACGACCGATTGCAGCTGACGATCAGATCCGAAGGGCTCGCTCCGTTCGTCGACTCGTGGCAGGCGACATCCTCCAAGGATGCGACCACCCAGATCCGCGACTCCCTCCGCAAGATGACGCCCTATCTGGGAACGGTCAAGGCCCTGTCGATTACCGACTCTGACGGCACGGTCATCGCCGACTCCGGCGTCGCCGGCCGTGCGTATGCACCACAGACAACCAGCCCTGCCGATATCGCCGCCGGCGTCGCCGCAATCCGCGATGGTGCCCGCATGCGAGTGGTGGGTGCGTACCCGATCGGCGACGGTGAGGCGCGCTTTGTGCACGTGATGCCGATCGACGACGACGCAGGAACTGCGGTCGGTTACATCGTTGCCGAGTGCGATCTTTCGGCGATCCAGGGGCTCACCAATGGCAGCTTTGTTCTGGGGGAAACCGCCGAGACCTCGCTTGTCCAGCGCACGGCGACCGGTGGGACAGTCATTAATCAGTTGCGAGTCGGCGATCACCCCCCCTTCTCGGTCCATATCCCCGCCAGCGCCCGCCGATCTCCAGCGGCCCTCGCCCTCGACGGTGAGAGCATCTCGTATCACCACCTCGTCGACTATCGCGGGGAGCAAGTCATTGCGGCAGTGCGTCGCATACCCAACACACCGTGGGGGTTGGTGGTCAAGTTCGACGAGGATGAGGCCTACGCCGGGGTCGAACGGGTGTTGCGATCGGGGGCAATTGGCTTCACGGTCGCCGGCTCCATCGCGATGGTCTCGCTCGTGCTCTCGTTCGGGTCAATCATTCGGCGAGTCCGCAAGGTGGCCGCCTCGGCCGAGGCGCTCAGCGATGGTGATCTGACCGCACGTGTCACCGACTCCTCCAACGACGAACTCGGGCGGCTGGCGCGCTCGTTCAACACGATGGCCGACACGCTCGTCTCCGACATGCAGGCCCGACGCGAGGTCGAGGCCGAACTCGCTCATTCCGCCCGACACGACCCGCTGACCAACCTGCCCAATCGCCCGGCGTTCGACCTGGCCCTGACCAAGGCCCTACGTGAAGAAACCACTCCCGGCACCGTCGCCGTGTTGTTCTGCGACCTCGACGACTTCAAAACCGTCAACGACGATCTCGGGCATTCGGCGGGCGACACCTTGCTTCGTGAGGTGACCTCACGACTGCGGGGTGCAACGGGTCGCCAGAACATGCTCGCCCGGTTCGGCGGCGACGAGTTCGTGGTCGTCGCCAAAGGTCTGGCCAGCCCCGAAGCCGCGGTGCAACTCGGCGAACGAATGGCCGAAGCGCTCGCGGCGCCGGTCACCCTCGCCGGCCGCGAGGTGTTCGTGACCACCAGCGTAGGCGTCGCCGTCAGCCGGGCGGGGTCGACCGCCGAGACGTTGGTTCGCGACGCAGATGCGGCGATGTACCAGGCCAAAGACATCGGCCGGAACCGGGTCGTGGCCCACACTGCATCGATCGGGGCGAGAACGAACAACCGCCTGGCGATGGGCAGCGAGCTGCAACGAGCGATCACGCATCGCGGCCTGACGATGGCGCTGCAGACGATTATCGATCTCGAAACCAATGAGATCCACGCGTTCGAAGCCCTCGTCCGGTGGGTGCATGAGGGCCGCGAGGTCGACCCCAGCGAGTTCGTATTGCGAGCCACCGAAATGGACCTGGCCGGCGCCCTCGACCGTTGGGTCCTCGATGAGGCGTGCCGCACGATGGCCCTGATCGATCCGACGAAACTGGCTCCACATGGCTGGCTGCACGTCAACGTCACAGGAACCAGCCTGCTCGACGACACGTTCGCCGATGATGTGCTCTCGGTGACGCGCCGTCACGGCGTCGTGCCAAGCGCGTTGTGTCTGGAAATCGTCGAGGACCGCCTGGGCGGCGCACCGGCAATCGCTCTACGCAACCTGGCCCGGTTACGACGCGAGGGGGTACGCGTGGCGATCGACGACTTCGGGACCGGGCATTCGAGCCTGGCTCGGCTCCGCGACCTCCCGGCCGACACGGTCAAGATCGACCAGTCTTTCGTCCGCGAGCTGGCCACCGATTCGACCGCGCTGGCAATCACTGCGTCGATCGTCTCGCTGGCGCGCCGCCTCGGCCTTGAAGTCATCGCCGAGGGCATCGAAACCGTCGAACAGCGCGACGCGCTCCTCGAAATCGGCTGCCGATACGGACAGGGCTTCCTCCTCGGCTTCCCATTTCCGGCGGGCGAGGTCGTCGAGCGGTTCGCCGTGCGATGATCGAGGACATGAGTGAAGCGAATACCGACCGACCGAGCGCCAGCGAATCGGGCGGTGATGGGGTCCGGGGGCGCGGCCCCCGTGAAAGTACGAATTCTGGAGTCACTGTCCACGTCGTTGATCACCCGCTTGCGGCGCAACGCCTCGTGGAGTTACGCGACATCGCCACCTCGAATTCGGCGTTTCGCCACGCTCTCGACGACCTCGGAACGATGCTGATCTATGAAGCGGCACGCCATCTGCCTACGGTCGACGTAACCGTGACCACGCCCCTCGGACCGGCCCCCGGACGACGACTCGCCCACAATCCGGTCGTGGTGCCCGTGTTACGCGCCGGACTCGGGTTGCTCCCGAGTGCCTTCCGGGCGCTGCCCGACGCCGATGCCGGATTCGTCGGCATGGCTCGCGACGAAGAAACGTTCGCCCCGGTCCCCTACGTATCGAAGCTGCCAGCACAGATGAGCGGCCGCCCGTGCATCGTGCTCGACCCGATGTTGGCAACCGGCGGTTCGTTGTCACACACGTGCCAACTGCTACTCGCCCGGGGCGCCCCCGACCCACTGATCGTCGTCTGCGTGCTGGCCGCCCCCGAGGGCATCGAGCGGCTCCGGGCCGACGGTTTGAACCTGACCATCGTGACCGCCTCGGTCGACAGCCATCTCAACGAAAAGGCGTTCATCGTGCCCGGCCTCGGCGACGCCGGCGACCGCCAGTTCGGCCCCGGCTGAGGGTCGTCAGCATGCGAATTCTCGCGGCCGTCGACAAGTTCCGCGGCACTGCTACGGCCGCCGAGGTGGCGTCCGCCATCGGCCGTGCCGCCGAGGTCACTGGACATACTTGCGATCCGTGCCCGGTCTCCGATGGCGGCGAGGGCTGGCTCGAAGCGTTCGGGGGGCCCAATCGACATACCGTTGTCACGGGGCCCCTGGGTGACCCGGTCAACGCTCCGTGGCGAATTACGGGTGTCACCGCCGTGATCGAGATGGCGCAGGCGTCGGGGCTGCTGCTCGCCGGTGGGGCCGAAGGCAACGACCCGATGGGTGCCTCGACCACCGGTACCGGTGAGCTGATCGACGCCGCCCTCGATGCCGGGGCGAAGCGGATCATCGTCGGTCTGGGCGGGTCGGCGACCACCGACGGCGGATTCGGGGCCATCCGGGCGATCCGGGCCAAGCAACGACTACGCGGCGTGGAACTGCTCGTTGCCTGCGACGTCCGCACCTACTTCACCGACGCCGCACCCGTTTTCGGTCCCCAGAAGGGCGCGTCTCCCGCACAGGTGGCGTTGCTGCGGGGCCGGCTCGAACGACTCATTCAGGTGTATCGGTCCGACTTCAACGTCGATGTCAGCGAGGTCGAGGGGGCCGGTGCGGCGGGAGGCTTGGCGGGCGGGCTCGTTGCCCTCGGGGCTCGACTGGTCCCCGGGTTTGATCTACTCGCCGACGAACTCGATCTTGACGAGCGAGTCGCCGCGGCCGACCTGGTGATCACCGGAGAAGGCTTCCTCGACGAGCAAAGCTTCGAGGGCAAGGTCGTCGGTGGGGTGCAGGCCTTGGCGCAGGCTCACGGAGTACGGGTGATAGCCGTCGCCGGCGCGGTATACGACGAGGTCGGCGACCGGATCGAGGCCATCTCGCTGGTCGAGCGCTACGGCGAGACGGTCGCCAAGGCGGAAACGACTCGTTGCATCGAACAGGTCGTCACCGACCTGCTCTCTACGTCCTGATCAGACGACGGTCGTCGTCGTTTCATTCGGACTGCCAGCCACGGGCGCCAACGGCACGGTGGTTGCAGCCGTGTCACCTACTTGGACCTGGGCGGAGCCACCCGGAAGTGGCTTCTTGGCAAGGTCCGTTCCGAGCACGATGATGATGTTTGCCGCGGCCGAGTCGGGGCCCACCGGGAGCACCGTAATCGGTTCGGGAACGATGCCACCGAGCATCTTCGACACGTCCGCCGCAGCGCCTTCGAACGTCGGGGCGAACATGATTCGCGTGACGGAGATAGGCGGGGTGATCACCGAGTCAAGCGCGTTGGTGGCCGGAAGCGTCTTGTACAGCTCACGCTCCAGCGCAGTCTTCATCGCGGCGGCCGCGCCGCCGACCTTTGAAGCATTGGCGACGACCACGGTGAACGAGTCTCGCGCAACGGCGAGTATGGGTGCTGGAGTTGCTACGATGCCGGGATCCGGGGCGGCGGTGATGGGCAGGCCATCTGCGCCGGTGACCTGAGTGGTCGTATCGGCGGCATCGGCTGATCCGTCGGCTCCTGCCGAGACCGGAGTCTTCGTGCCGTCGCCTCCGAATTGCTTGAGGATGAAGAACCCCAGGATGGCGGCGACGATGGCCACGCCGACGGCGACGGCGGGCATTGCGGCCCGTGGTTGTTGGGACGATCCCGGACGACGATCGTTCATGCGTGCTTCCCCTCAGATGCAGCCAGAGCGACGTCGAGACGAGCCCGACGACGGCGATCACGCAGGCGGATCAGCCGACGAACCACGAGAGGATCGTACGCCAACGCAGCCGGATCTTCGAGCAGGGTGTTCAGTTCGTCGTAGTAGATCTCGGCCGAACACTGGAAGCGTTCGCGGATCATCGAATCCTTGGCCCCATCGAGCGTCCACCAGGACCGTTCGAATTCCAGCATCGCCTGGGCACGTTCAGAAAGACTCACAACACCACAATGGCCGGTGGACCCTACCTAACTCAAGCATCAAGAACACACGTTCGACTACGTGTCACATTGAGGCGACCATCTAACGTGGTCGACTCATGGGAGCACGACCATTCATCATTGGCGTTGCGGGCGGTACGTGCTCTGGCAAGACCACCGTTGCCGAACGCCTTGCCGAGCAGATCAACGACAGCAGCACCGCCGGCAGTCTGGCCCTCGTCAAGCTTGATGCCTATTACTGGGCCCGCGACCACCAACCGTTCGAGGAGCGGGTGAAGGTCAACTACGACCACCCCGACGCGTTCGATTGGCCGTTACTCACCGAACATGTGCAGCATCTCTGCGCCGGTGGAGCCGTGCCCGTGCCGATCTACGACTACGCCCAACACACCAGGTCGGGCGAGGTGCAGATGGTCGGGCCGGCCCGCCTGATCGTCGTCGAAGGCATCCTCGTACTCTACGAGCAAGCCTTGCGCGACCTGTTTGATCTGAAGGTGTACGTCGACACCGACGGCGACTTGCGCTTCATCCGCCGATTGGAACGCGATGTGGCCGAGCGCGGCCGCACCCCCGACAGCATCATCGCCCAGTACCTGGCAACCGTACGTCCGAGCCATCAGCAGTTCATCGAGCCCTCGAAGCGCCACGCAGACGTGATCATCCCCCATGGCGGCATGAACGACCCAGCGGTCGACGTGCTCCTCGCTCGGGTCCGCGAGCTGATCTAGCAGCATCTGCGGCGCGCCCAGGTGCGCGATTCACAAAGTAGGCATCCCGACCCAAACCTCGCGACCTCACGCGTCGTGACTCCCCTGGCCACAATGTTTCAATCTGTGGTCAATTGTGACTTTTTCACAACAAACTTGAGTCATGACAAACAGCGGGCCTGCTGAGTGAGGAACACCATGTCGAAACGAAGTGCGGGAATTATTTGTGCAGTTCTGGCGATCGCGGCCGCCGGAACGCTCACCGGGCGGGCAGCCGCCGACGCGCAGGTGGCGGCAACAGCAGCACCCGCCGGACCGCTCGTCGGGGCCTACTCCTTCCCCCGTGGTGGCGAAACGATGCAACAAGCGACCGAGCGCCTGGAACGAGATCTCGGTGCCAAGCTGCCGGTCATCCGCGACTACTCGTCGTTCGGCAAGCGCTTCGACGTGCCATTTCATCGGTGGGCCGTCGACGGGGGGCGCTCGCTGCTGATCTCGTTCAAGGCCCGACGATCCAACGGCACCGACCTGTCGTGGCGCACGATTGCCGACGCCGCCCCCGGGTCGACGATCCACAAAGAGATCTTGGCGATGGCCGACTCGGCCAAGGCCCTCAAGGCACCGATGGTGCTGGTCTTCCACCATGAGCCCGAGTCGAAGGCGAACCTCGGTTACGGCACCAGCACCGACTTCGTGGATGCCTGGCGCCGCATCGTGACCGACTTCCGTAGTAGCGACGTCACCAATGTCAAGTGGGCGTGGACGATGACATCGTGGTCGTTCTCGGTCAAGCCAACCGATCGTCGGGCATCCGACAAGTGGTATCCGGGCGACGACTACGTCGACTACATCGGGGGCGACCCCTACAACTGGAATCAGTGCCGCGGTTACGCCCAGGAAACCTGGAGGTCGCTCGCCGACCTACTCGCCCCGATGATGACGTTCGCGGCGAAGCATCCGACCAAGAAGCTGGCGCTGCCCGAATTCGGTTCGGCCGAAGGGGCCCCGGGGGCCAAGGCCGCCTGGCTCGCTGACGCGGCGGCCCTGTTGAAGACCAGCCCATACGCCGAGAAGTTCGCCGTGGTCACCTACTTTCACAACGAACACCTGGGCACCCCCGCCTGCGGATGGTGGCTCGATTCGAGTCCAGCGACGATGGCGGCTGCCGGCACGCTCGTCAAGGACTCCTCATTCCGCAACGCCAGCTCACTGGTCTGACAATTCAACGCTGACGGGAAAGGAAACCCATGTCTACTCAGAAACGAACCATGCGCGTTGGCGGCGCCGTGCTGCTGGTGATCTGCATCGTTGCCGCCACACTTGCTCCTCGCGCCGATGCGGCGAACGGAGCGGGCGTGCTGATTGGTGCCTATCCGGCGCCGCGTGGCGCCGAAACGACGCAACAGGCAGTCGAGCGGCTCGAACGAGATCTGGGGTCCAAACTCCCGGTGCTTCGCGACTACTCGTCGTTCGGCAAGCGCCTGGATAACCCGTACCACAAGTGGGCGATTGGCGGTGGACGACGGCTGTTCCTGTCGTTCACCGCCAAGCGCGACAACGGCGTCAAGGTGTTGTGGCGTGATATCGCCAACGCTCCAAGCGGGTCGCCGATCCACAACGAACTGGTGACAATGGCCGATTCGGCCAAGGCGCTCGGATCGCCGCTGATTCTGGCGTTCCATCATGAGCCGGAGTCGAAGGTCAATCTCGCCTATGGCACCAGTGCCGACTTCATCGCCGCCTGGCGCAAAGTGGTCACCGTCTTTCGCGACCGCGGGGTGACGAACGCCAAGTGGGTCTGGACGATGACCAGTTGGGCCTTCGAGGTCAAGACCACCGACGTACGGTCCGCGGCAAAGTGGTACCCCGGCGACGCCTATGTCGACTATCTCGGTGCCGATCCATACAACTGGAATCTGTGCCGTGGCGGCACGACAGAGCCATGGAAGTCGCTGGCCGCAACGATCGCCCCGTTCGTCGCCTTTGGCAACACCCATCCGACGAAGAAGCTGGCCCTTCCGGAGTTCGGTTCCGACGAAGGCAGCACGGCGGGGGCCAAGGCGGCCTGGCTCGGTGAAGTGCGTAGCTTGATGAAGCAAGCCCCGTACGCCGACCGCTTCGCCGTGATCAGCTATTTCCACAACGTGCACTCCGGGGACGCCGATTGCACATGGTGGCTCGACTCCGGTACGGCGAGTTTGAACGCGGCCACGGCCCTGTTCGCCGACCCATTCTTCCGCAACACCGCCGCCGTGAACTGACGACCACCCGCTGCGGCAGCCTCGGAGCTAGCGTCACCGCTCATGCGGGAACGAACGGCGAACAGCGGCAACCATCAATCGACCCCCTCGACGAGCCCCAGGGTGTCGCTCGGCCGACGGATCCGCTACCGCTTCGACAGCGCACTGTCGCGAGGTCCGTCGGTGGTGATTGCCTGGCTTGGGCTGCTCACGTTGGCGGTGATCGTCGTCGCCGGCTTGATCCTCACGGTCTTCCAGATGGGCGGAGTCGGCGGCGAGGACGAGAAGTCGCTTCCGCTGCCCGAGGCGTTGTGGCGATCAATGACGAGGGTGCTCGACGCAGGCACCTTCACGGCCGACGCTGGTTGGCCCACTCGCGTTCTCGGTTTGTTCGTCACCCTGGCCGGAGTCTTCATCGCCGGCAGCCTCATCGGTCTGATCGCCAATGCTGTCGATCAGCAGATCGATGAGCTTCGCAAGGGCCGCAGCCAGGTGATCGAGAGCCGTCACACCCTGATTCTTGGCTGGTCGAGCCGGGTAGCGGCGATCGTCAGCGAGCTGGTCATCGCCAACGCGAGCACCAAGCGCTCGGCGGTCGTGATCCTCGCCGACCTCGACAAGACCGAGATGGAAGAAACCTTGCGCCGGTTGGTGCCCGACACCCGGACGACGCGTGTCGTATGTCGCAACGGCGTCCCATGGGCTGCGGCCGACCTCGAGATGGCCAATCTGACCGGGGCGCGATCGATCATCATCGTCGGCGGCGGCGATGACACGACGACGGTCAAATCTCTGCTTGGCATCCGGGCCGCCCGGGCCCATCTCGACGCGTCGGCGCCGCGGGCCCACATCGTTGCCGAGGTGGTAGCTGCGGAAACCGCCCAGTCGTTGCGTTCACTGATCGGCGGCGGACTGGTGACGGTCAGTTCCGAAAATATCGTGGCCGAGCTCACCGCTCAGGCGTGTCGCCAGCGCGGCCTCAGCAGCGTCTTTCGAGAACTCCTCGACTTCGACGGCGACGAGTTGTATTTCGCTCCCTTCCCCCAGTTGATCGGCTCGACCTATGCGGCTGCACAACTGGCCTTTGAGAAGTGCGCTGTCATCGGCATTCTCGACGCGAGCGGTTCGGTGGTACTCAATCCCCGTCCCGGGACGGTGTTTTCCCAGGGTGACCAGCTGATTGCGGTTGTCGAGGATGACTCGACGTTCACCGTCGCGCCGCTCGCCGTCGCCCCAAGGCTGCTGGTTGGCGAGGATCAACGCGACGACCTGGTGATGCGGCGCATCGTGATCGCCGGTTGGAGTTCGCTCGGCCCGCGGGTGATTGCCGAGCTCGACGAGTTCATGGATTCACGTACGATCGTCGAAGTCATGCTCGACCCCGACTTGGTCGATGTGGCTGAGATTCGCAGCGGCCTTGCCACGCGCAACGTGGGGCTCGAAATCAGTGAACTCGGCGGTGGGCCAGAGCTCGTCGCCGCCCACGCGGCACGGCGCTCGTTCCACGAGGTGATCGTGCTCGGTTACCGGGGCGTGCTCTCCGACGACGAGGCCGATGCCCGCACGCTACTGACCTTGCTCGCCTTCAACCAGGTGCGCCAGGGAGCCGACGTGGGGCCGGTGCGCATCGTCGCCGAGATGCTCGATCAGCGCAATGCTCCGCTGGCCGAGGCCACCGGGGTTGACGACTTCGTCGTCAGCGACGAGCTGACGAGCTTGATGTTGGCCCAGCTCAGCGAGCGTCGCGAACTCAGCCAGGTGTTCCTGGATCTGTTCGACCGCGAGGGGTGCTCGATCGAACTGCGCCCCGCCCCGGTCTACGGAGCCCAGACGGCGTCAACGTTTGCCGACGTGGTCGCCACGGCGTCGGCCAAGGGCGCGAGCGCCATTGGCTACCGCCTGGTGGACTCCGGCAAGGTCGTCGTCAACCCGGCGAAGTCGGCGCCGCTGTCGCTGTCTCGCAATGACGAGGTCCTGGTGATCGCCCCCGGCATCACTTCGGCGGTCATTCCGGCGGCCGACGATGAGCTTGACGACGCCGTCGGCATCGCCGAGGCATAGGGCGCCTATGTCTTCAGCACCAGCAGGAACTGGCCCCCGACTGATTCGATCGCGGTGGAAACCGCGAGTTCAGGCCGTAATCGGCTGATGCGATCGACCAACCACGCAGCCGCCTCGTCGCCGTCGGCTCGAGTCGGGCAACGGGCGACGACCTCGCGGCCACCCTTGCGTTCGAGCCGATCAACGCACGCGATAATCGGGGCCGGATCGACGACGAACAGGTGTGCACCCCACGCCACAACGGGGGCAATTGCCCCTTTCTTCGTGTTGCAACCGCGGTGGGCGAGCCGCTCCTGCTCGACGGGGCGCCCCTTGTTCTTCGAGCCCTTGCTCTTTGCATCGGAGATGCAGCTATCGACGCTCGGGCCACGCCCGTCGTTGACCGACATCTGCGCGTCGACCGGCTCGTCGCACAGCCAACAGCGCCAACCGTCGCGTTCGCCCACCTCGTCCAACCGGCTCATCGCCGCCCACCGTACCGGGCAGGCTGACTGACCCAGCAGCCAGTGACTGATCGGGCAGCCAGTGACTGACGCGGTAGGCAGTCGACAGTGGGTGGGGAGACCACCTACGGTCGCCCGCCGTGCCAGCCCCCGGTCCCCCCGTCGTCCCTTCGTCCAGCCCCGCCCATCCCGACCTGTCCCCGCATATGCAGGCGTTTCTCGGCCGCTCCGACGTCGAAACCCCGTTCGTCGTCGTGGATCTCGATGTGGTCGAGGAGCGGTACCACGAGCTGCGCCGGGCGTTGCCGGATGTCGGCGTGTTCTACGCAGTGAAGGCCAACCCGGGGGCCGCGATTCTCGAACGACTGGCCTCGCTCGGGTCGTCGTTCGACGTTGCCAGCCCGGCCGAGATCGATCTGTGTCTCGGTCTGACCGTCGCGCCCGCAACGATCTCGTATGGCAACACGATCAAAAAGCGCCGCGACGTCGCCTATGCATATTCATGTGGGGTTCGTCGATTCACCATCGATGCGGTTGCCGAGTTCGACAAGCTCGTCGATGTCGCCCCCGACGCCGAGGTCTGTGTTCGCTTGCGTCACGACTGTGGCGGTGCCGATTGGCCGCTGTCGCGCAAATTCGGCTGTGACCCGGTCGACGTCTCTCACCTGTTGTTATTGGCGACCGAGGCCGGGATGCGCGCCGGGGTGTCGTTCCATGTCGGGTCGCAGCAACGCGATCTGTCGTCGTGGGACGACACGCTCGAGACCGTGGCGACGTTGATCGCCAGGGCCGCCGATGCCGGTGCACACACCACGTTCCTCAATCTGGGCGGCGGCCTCCCGGGCACCTATCTCGAGGCCGCGCCGACGATGGACCAGTACGGCCGGGCGATCCGCCAGGCGTTGGCCGCCTGGTGCCCGGCCGGTATCGAAGAGCTGATGATCGAGCCGGGGCGCTATATGGTCGCCGACGCCGGGGTGCTGCGGTCGGAAGTGGTGCTCGTCTCACGCCGGTCCCCGCAGGATCAAACCCGCTGGGTGTACCTCGACTGCGGCAAATTCCACGGTCTCGCCGAGACGATGGACGAGGCGATCCGCTACCGGCTGAGGACTCCTCGCGATGGCGGGCCGACCGGGCCGGTGGCGATCGCCGGGCCGAGCTGCGATTCCGCCGACGTGATGTACGAGAAGACCGCCTACGAACTCCCCCTCGACCTGGCCGAAGGCGACCATGTCGACGTCATGTCAACCGGGGCCTACACCACGACCTACAGCTCCGTCGGCTTCAACGGCTTCGCTCCCCTCGCCGACCACTACGTCAGCTCCAGGGATCTCGACCCAGCATCGCAGTGATGACCGTGCGGTCGGCGGCCTCGCGTTCGGCGGAGGTCATTGCGGCAGCTTTTGGTTGCCCTCCGACGTTGTCGGAGATGGTCGGCGGCGGCAGAGATTCGGGAGTCCCGAACACATCGTTGAGCCAGAGAGTCCGTTCGCTGCGCCAATAGCGCAGCATCGTGACGACCTCTCCGCGAAGCCAGGGACGGGTACCACGCAACCTTCAGCGGTGATCGCTCCGGCCCAGCTGAGGTGGACGCCGTCGACGTCTTGGGCCATCCGCTCCCAATCGGGCATCAGCACCTCGGCGCTGAGTCGGGCGGCCCGGCCTCGGGACGTCTCGACGACCTGGCGTACGTCGCGAACATGATGATTGGGACCGGGCAGTTCCCATTCTCCGTGACGTCCGGACGCCCGAGCCGGGTACTCGGCCACGAGCCGAGCCCAATCTTCGGGGCGATGGATCTCCACGATTCGGGCGCTGGGGCTGATCGGCATTCGCCACCGGCCGCAGCAGTACGACTGGTTCCGGTCATGAAAGCGACGCTCGGGCGGAGCCGATCGAGGATCGGTCAACCAGGCTGCTGCGCATCTGGAGCCAGGTCCGCCGTGAGCGCTCGCGCGAAACGCCGATCGATCGCTTCCGCCAGCGCAGTCCGGGCGGGGGCCAGTCGGAAGGCCGACGGGAGTCGGACCAGCGCCTCTGGGTTCCACGGTCCGGCAACCTGATCCAGACCGGTCAACGCCAGACACATCAGCTCGTCAACGTCCATACCGGGCACTGCGTCAACGGCCCGACTTACTGCGGCCGGTTCGCTCGACGCGAGTGCCTCGAACCGCAGGATGTCATCGCGGCATTCACGTTCGAGCATCTCGAGTAGGGCGACCCCGCCAGGGCTCGACAGCAGCGAAGAGACGAGGGCGGTGGGTTCACTCACGACTCGATCATCGCGTGGGTGATCGACCTTTGGGCCACGAATTCCGAAGTCAGGAGCGGAAGAACCGGCGCGACGACTTCCGCCGCTTGTTTCTAGGCTTTGACGATGGATGCAGCTGACCACGCCCGGTTCGAAACGACACTCGGCTATCCGCTGCCCAAGCAGATGCTCGAAATCGGATCGGCACCGCCCTTTCTTGAGTCGGATGTTGATCGGCTGATCGAGCTGAACCGCCTGGTCCGCAAGCCCGGCACCCCGTGGATCGGCCCCGACGGCGACCCATGGCCCGAGGACCACGTCGTCATTGGGGAGGACCAGTGCGGCAACTATTGGTCGGTGCTGCGTGTTGATCGCAACCGCAACAAGTCTGTGTGGTTCTACGATCACGACGTCGCCACCTTGGAGCGGCAGCACAAGAACGTCGCCGCCTTCCTCACCGATAAGACCGCCGTTGCCGCGGCCGAGCCTCGGCCATACGTGCCGGAGACGGAACCCGAGCCGTACGTGGCCGCCGAGTGGAAGCTGGTGGCCCGCCAGTCGGTCGGGCCGATCGACTTCGGGATGACTCGCCACGAAGTTCGCACCCTGCTCGACCAGCCGTACAGCGTCGTCATCGTCCCCGACGCCTCGGACGAGCCATCAGACGCCTTCGAGACGATGGACCTGCGCGTGCACTACCACCGCAATACATGCGTCGCGGTCGACTTCTTCAACCCCGGCACCGTGAGGATCGGCGGCCATCTGCTCGCCGATGAGTCGTTCGCCGCGATGGCCACGATCCTCCCCGATCACGTGACGCCCGATGTGGTTACCCTCACCTCGTTCCAGTCGGTTCCCTTCGGCGTTGAGTTCCGCATCGAACGCCCCAACCTCGCCGACGAGATCGGTGCCATCACCTGGCTCCAAACCTCCGGCCCCGGCTATCTCGCCGCCCGCGTCTCGGTATAGGTTCCGTCCGCCACACCCGTTCAGCTTGGCGGACTCTCCAAATCGAGAATCCACACGTCTGACTTCCGGTCCAGGTTGGGACCTTCGTCGCCGCCGATGAAGACGATCTTCTCGCCGACCACCGCGATCCCGGGTCCCATTCGGTTCTTGAAGGGTGCGTCGACCAAGGGAACCCACTGCCCATCGACCAACGCCGAACCGCCGAACGAGATGTCGCCCGGGTTGTCGGTCGTCGCGGTCAACGCGACCAATCCTCGACCTGTCTCCATCAGCGTCCGAGCCGGCGCGTCGAGCCATTGGTTGAACTCGGGGTCGAGGTACTGGATGGGGAACGTCCCGGACTGAGCGACCGTTCCGACCACGAGCAAGCTCGAGGGCGACTCCTCCATGTAACCCGTCGCCGCGGAAGTCGGCAGCACCGACCAAACCCCGTTGCGCAAGAGGACGGTGTCACGACCAGTACCACCGTGATAGCCCGAGACCAGATAGAGATCATTTTCGACGAAGGCGCCAGCAGCTCCGCTCGACGAGATGTCGATACCAGCTGGTGTTGGCGGAATAAGGGTCCACGAATCGTTGGTGACGTCGTAGATCGCGCCGTCGATGAAGTACGCCTGCAGCGGAGTACCGGCGTCGTCGATTGCCCGTTGTGAGTCAGCGTTGGGGTCCGTTGGAACCGCACCTGGGGCCGAGAGATCGCTGGTGAATCCACCGAAGATGGCAATGCGAGCCGGGCTCACGACAGAAGAAACCACGGAGCGAGGAGTGAAGGGCGGCGGTGCACCGTCGCTCCAGTCACCGGTTGACCTCGACCACCGGAGTGTCCTCGGGGTGGAGTCACCCGTCAAACCGCCTACCGGACCGGTTCGGAGCACGACGAACGTCTCACCATCCCAGGTCCACGGGTACGGCGCATCGCTGACGGACGCCGGGATCTCGATGTCGCTCCATCGACGAGTCGCGAGATCGAGCAACGCTGCCCGCTGGGGAGGTGGAGCATCGACCGTCAGCGCCAGCAGAGAGTCGCCAACCAGGCGAAATTCGGCTCCGCCGTGCAACGGTGCCGGTCGGATCAGTTCCCAGCCGTCCGTCGCGGGGTCGTAGATCCCTCCTTCGACTGCGCTCTCATCGGCGTGGGGCACCCCCGTGAGAACGATCACCCGACCGTCATCGGTCGTCGCCGCTCGCACCGCCCCCGTCAAACGAAACGGAGGTGGTGATCCTGGATGCCATGATCCGAGAGGCATGGATGGCGCGGGGGCTGGCGTGAGGGCTGGCGTGCGGGGCGAACCGGCCAGTGCGGTCGTGAAGGTTTCCGCCTGCGGATCGGAGGGAACGGAACCGGAGCTCTGTTGTTCTCCGACATTCGGTCGGATCGCCACCAACCCGGCGACGAGCGCGGCCGCCCCGACGGCCACACCCAACGTAAATGTCCTTCGTGGACGTCGAGGCGCGCCAAGGTCGGACGGAGCCTCCGCATCGCTCGCTCGCATCAGCGCGACGCCCAGGCGTTGCAGATCATTGAGAACGGGATCATCCACGGTGGTCTCCCGGGTGTGTTGGTTGACGGGTTTGTCGCAGAGTGGGCGGCCGCGGCGAGGTGGTTGGCGTAGCAAGAGTGGACCGCAACTTGCTGAGCCCGCGTTCGAGGTGCTTCTGCACCGACGACGGACCGATAGCGAGCACAGCTGCGGTGTCGCGAACCGTCCAGCCGAAGGCATGGACGAGCAGGACGGAGGTGCACTGCTGTCGCGAGAGTCTTCGCAATGCAGGAACAAGGTCGGGATTGAAGTCCGGGATCTCATCGACACGGAACTCGAATACGTTGGATGGCAACAGCCGGCCGCGTGCGCGTCGGGCTGAAGTTCGACCGACCCGGTAGAGATAGCCGATCGGGTTGTCCAGAATCCGGACCTTGTCCCAATGTTCCCAAGCCCAACTGATGGCATCGCTGGCGGCAGGCGAACCGACCTGTGGTCCGAAGGTTGCAATGAGCGCCGTCCTCAACGGTGCCTCGACCCGAGTGACGAACGCCTCAAACTGCTCTGTCCCGAGATCGTCGCGTCGCGTTGCCATTACCTCCATAAGCCTTGTCGACTGCCATCTGTACGACAACCGCCGAGAACTTTCCGCATCACCGCCTCCGAGGTGCCGTCTCTCGGAGCTGCTCGCATCGACCCGGTCGAGGTCACACCGGTAGCGTGCGGGCTGAGTAGGTAGGGGGACGTCATGGCGCACGATCTGATCATCCGCAACGGCACGGTTGTCGACGGAACCGGTAGCGATGGGTACCGGGCCGACCTGGCCGTCGATGGCGAGCGGATCACGGTGATCGGAGATCTCGCCGACCAGACTGCCCGTCAGGAGATCGACGCCAACGGGCTGGTCGTGTCGCCCGGGTTCGTCGACCTGCACACCCATATGGATGCCCAGGTCGCCTGGGATCCGTTGATGACATCGAGCTCGTGGCACGGCGTCACGACGGTGCTGATGGGCAACTGCGGCGTCACATTTGCCCCGGTCGCGCCCGACAACCGGGTGTTTCTCGCCGAGATGATGGAGAGCGTCGAGGACGTGCCCCGCGAGGCGATCCTCGGCGGATTGTCGTGGGACTGGAGCACCTACCCCGAGTATCTCGACGCCGTCACCCAAATGCAGCCGGCGCTGAACATCGTCGGCATGGTCGGTCACTGTGCCGTGCGCTACCACGTGATGGGCGAGCGCTCGCTCAGTGACGAGCCGCCGACCCCGGCCGAACTCGAACAGATGCGAGCGATCACCGAAGAGTCGATTGCTGGCGGCGCGGTTGGGTTCTCGACGTCGCGGATTCTGCTCCACACCGTCCCCGACGGCCGCTACGTGCCCGGCACCCTCGCCCCGATCGACGAGTATCTGGCGATCGCCGACGGGATGAACGCCGCGGGCGGCGGGCTGTTCCAGGCGGTGAACGACTTCGCCACCAAGCCCGCCCACGAGATCACGTTGCTGCGCGAGATGGCGCGGTCGTGCGGTGACGTGCTGTTCTCGGGTGGGGCTGGAAATTCGGGCAGCTCGGGCATCGAGATGTTCGGCCGGTTCCTCGCCGAGACGAACACCAACGACGGGCGGATCACGATGGCAACCCAAACCCGGCCGAGCGGCACCCTGTGCGGGCTCGCCCAGGTGTCACCGGTGAAGGGTCCTCGGTGGAAGGCACTGATGATGCTGCCGACGCTCGCCGACCGGGTCGCTGCGTTGAAGGACCCCCAGATCCGTGAGGAGCTTGTCGCCGAGGGCGTGCGCAAGGGCATGTGGTACGACCCGAACCACATCTATCCGCTCGGCACCGGGCCGTCGCCCGACTATAGCGAGGTAGATGGTCGGTCGATCGCCATCCTCGCCGCCGAGTTGGGCGTCCATCCGGTGGAACTCGTCATCGATCGGCTGATCGCCAGTCACGGCCATGAGCTGTTCAACACCTGGTTCTTCAATCGCAACGTCGACGGCCTGGCCCAGGTATTGGCAATGGACCACGTCGCCCCCGGCCTCGCCGACACCGGAGCCCACGCCGGCCAGATCTGCGACGCCGACATGAGCACCCATTACCTGACCTACTGGCACCGCACTCGCAGCCTCGCCACCCTGCCCGAGGCGATCCGCCGACTGACCGCGCTACCGGCCGGCGTGCTCGGTCTGCGCGACCGCGGCACCCTCGCCACCGGCCACTTCGCCGACATCAACGTGTTCGACATCGACACGCTGGCTTCGGAGCACCCCACGTACGCCAACGACTTCCCCAACGGCGCCGGCCGCCTGAAGATCCGCTCCCGCGGCTACGCCGCGACGCTGGTCAACGGCCAGATCGTCACCGAACATGGCGCCAACACCGGAGCCCGCCCCGGACGAGTGATCCGCGAGTTCAGCCGCTCCTGACCAGACTGCCTCGAACACGACGTTGCGCACACCGCGAGGGAACGACGTGAGATCGACCTCCAGCGTCACGCGCCTCCCAGAAGGTGACCAATCGGGATGGCGATGACCGATCCGTCCGGCATCTCTGGTGGCGACAAGTCGACGACCCCACGTCCTTGATAGACGAGGTAGCCACGGTGGAACACGGCGCGGTTCGCCGCTGCGAATTCGAGAAGCCCGGTGGTTTCGGCCGGGCCGACGTGCTCGGCCGCCTTCACCTCGATCGGCACCGCTCGGCCATCGGGATGAACAAGGAGGAGATCGACCTCGCGCTTGGCCCGCTCGTTACGCCAATGGCGAACGACGATCCGTTCGCGGCCCCACTCGGCGCTCGCTGCCAGAGCGACAGCGACTTCGTTCTCGAGTAGTCCGCCGAGTTCTGTCGGCGTCGGCGGCCGGTCGATCATCCGGGCTGCCCACGCCGCAAGCCCGACGTCAGCCGCATAGACGCGCGGATGAGCGGTGAGTACACGGTGCTCGGCCGGG
>JANNNL010000055.1:0-2719 GCA_031398525.1 Actinomycetes bacterium
CGAACGTCCGACCAACCTCGGTTTCCCCAAGCTCGGCCAGACCGTCGCCGCAGCGCACCGATCCCGCCGCCCATGAAGCACAGACCCCGGGCGTCGCCCCGTCCGACCGCTCGACCCACACTCGTGCCTCTACCCGGCGCACCCCGTCGACGACACTCAGTTGTCCGGTTGCCGCCACCTGCGGGGTGATCGGCGCCCAATCGTCCTCGGCTACCTCCGTATCAAGCTCCACCGAGACGGTTGACTCATCGGGGAACTCGGCCGCCGTGCCATAGCTCGGGTCCCACGGATCGACGCTGAACTTCACGACGTGACCCGCTCGACGACGGCCGAGCGGGCTCCCTGGCTGACCACGAATCGCACCGGCATCCGCTCCGCCAACGCCGCGACGTGGGTGACGATCCCCACCATTCGGTTGTGGGAACCGAGCGACTCGATCGTCGATGCCACGGCGTCGAGGCTCTCGGGGTCGAGCGTGCCGAAGCCCTCGTCGAGGAAGATCGACTCCAACATGTGGCCGCGGCGTCCCGACATCTCGACGAGGTGGTCCGACAAAGCGAGCGCCAGCGCCAACGAGGCCTGGAACGTCTCTCCGCCCGACAGCGTGCGGATGCCCCGCCGTTCATCGCCCTCGGCATGGTCGACGACGGCGAACTCCCCGGCGGTGCCAAGCTCCAGCGAGTACCGGCCGACCGACATCTCATGCAACCGGCCCGAGGCACCGGCAGCCAGGTCGACGAGGGTCTCCTCGATCAACCACCGCTGGAACCGATCGGCCTTGAGCAACCGCCCAAGTTCAGCCGCCACGCTGCGCCGGGCGTCGACATCGGCGCGCCGCTCGACCAAGCTGGCTCGCTGCTCGATCGACGCCCTGGTTGCGGCCTCGCGTTCCTGCAGCGAGTGGGTCTCCCGGTCGATCGACCGCTGGATCAGTTCGACCGTCGCGGTCGGCGGCACGCCAACTCCCGCGTCTTGCACCACGGTGACTAGGTGGGCGTGCTCGGTCTGCATCCGCTGGGCGGCCGCCTGCCTCTCGGCATCGAGTTGGCTCACGCGGTCGTCGAGCGCTGGCCGCTGGTCGGCCGCCCACACCGCCAGCGCCAACCACGCCTCCACCAGCGATCCTTGGGGGGCGGGAGCGCCCAGCGAAACCAGGGCATCTCGCTGGGCGTGCAGCTGACCGGCGACCCGCTGCTGATCGCGGTCGAGTTTGTCCAGTTCACGGTGGGTTTCGGCGACAGACGCTCGGGCGGTCTGCTCGGCCCCCCGAGCGGTCTGGGCACGTTGTTCCAGCTCGCGGATGCGCAACTCCATCGCCCGGAGTTCGTCGACGGCTGGCACCCGGGCCAGTTCGGCCGACAGGTCGTCGAGCAGGGTTGCCGCCCGGGTCTGACGATCGACGACCACCATCAGCTGTTGGGTTGCCGCGTCGCGGGCTCGGGTGGCGTCGGCAAGGTCGCGCTCGGCGCGGCGCACGGCCGCGTCGGCATCGGTCAGACCGGCGGGCGCCGACCGCAACGGCAGCGTCAGCACAGTTTGGTCGCACACCGGGCACGGCTCGCCCGGCACCAGGTCGACAGCCAACGTGTGGGCGAGATGGGCCGTGCGGAGGCGGTCGGCGGTGTGGCGAACCGTTGTCTGCGTCGTAGCTGCCGTCGAGAGGGCGTCGGCGGCGACCGCTGCTTGTCGCTCGTGTTCGGCCCGCTCCTCACTGAGCTGGGCGACCACTTCGTGACCTTTGGCCAATCGCTGGTGCTGTTGAATCTGGGCGTGAATGTCGGCCACGGCCGGACTCTCGGCGACCGCCTGCCCGGCGCGGTCAAGCTCATCGAGCGCGTCGCGATGCCGTTGGTCAGCAGCCTCCGTCGCAGCTCGCGCCGACGCCAGCCGTTCGGCCAGCGCGGCGGCCTCGTCGGGTACTCGCACCGCCGACAGCGCGGTGAGCCACCGCTGCTGCTCGCCGAGTTGCCCGTCGACCCGCTCGATGTCGGCGGCTGCGACCGCGATCGACGGGGCTCGTCGGCCGAACTCGGCCTCGGCCAGTCCGACCCGGACGAGGGTGGCGACGATCGCCGCCAACGTCTCGGCCGTAGCTTCGCCGAGGCCATCGAGGCGACCGTCGATGAACGCCAATTCGCGGTCCAACTCCGCGCCGCGGGTGTTGGCCCGCTGCACCATCCGGCCATACACGCCCAGGTCAAGCAAGCGAACCAGCAGCGCTTGGCGATCCGCCGGCTTGTCGTGGAGGAAGCGGGCAAAGGCCCCCTGGGGCAACACGACACAGCGGGTGAAGTCGTCGAACGTCAAGCCCAGCAGGTCTTCGACAGCCGCACGAAGCTCACCCTCCTTGCCGGCGAGCACCACGCCGCCGACGAGCTCCAGGCGCGCCTCCTTCGTCGAGACGCGCGTCGATCCGGGAGCGCTACCGCTGGTCCGACGCACGACGCGCACCGCGTCGTACAGCTGTCCGGCGACCTCGAACCGCAGCCGCACCCGCATCTCGGCGGCATTCATCGACATGGCCGCCCCAACCAGGCGTTGGTCGTCGTACCGGGGCACGTTGCCGTACAGGGCGAAACAGATCGCGTCGATCACCGTCGACTTTCCCGCCCCGGTTGGCCCCTGCAGGGCGAACAGGTCGGCGTCGGTGAAGTCGATGCGAGTCGGCTCACGGAACGCCCCGAACCCCTCCATCTCGATGACGACGGGCCTCACAACG
>JANNNL010000123.1:0-5063 GCA_031398525.1 Actinomycetes bacterium
ACTCCCTACATCCCATGGGTGGCCCTGTTGATCATCGGGATCGGCATTGGCACGGCGATGGCGGTCAAGTCCATGAAACCCGACGTGTACGACCGCCTCGGGCGGTTTGTGAACTCGGGGTCCTAAGTCCTTTGGACCATCAGACGGAAACGGCGCGACAAGTTGGCGTTTGACACGTCTGAGTAGTTAGTGGGGTGGTGGATCGGGCGGTCCGCCACCTCACTGCTGTTTCGCCCGCCGTCGCAGTCGGTGGCGTTCCGGCATCGCCTCTACACGGGCTTCAGTCGGCCCAGCGTTCCTTGAGCAGGAACCATCCCCAGGCGCAGGCCAGGAAGCCACCGACAGCGTTGAGGGCCACCGTGGTGCCTGTGGCGATCGCCGGGTCTGACGAGCTGGTGCCGATGTACGTGAACAGCGCTTGGCGACCGATCCAACCCTTGCCGTCTACCGCGACAACGACGGCTTGCAACACTCCCCACGCCACACCGAGTCGGCCACCCCATCGCCGATGCTGGAAGGCGAGGACCGCCGCGGTGACGCCGGTCGCCGACTGCACGAACACCGACCAAGCGCGCACGTCACGCCCAAGTTCAGTGACCATTCCACCAATGGCGAAGGCGGCGGTGAGCACCGCCAACCACTGGATGGGCGATACCGATGGACGACGAACAGACACGGTCGGGCAGTCTGTCAGAGCCGATAGAGCGTCGTCGCGTTGGTCGCCCCGATGGCCGCGGCGATCTCAGGCGCTCGGCCCGCCGGAATCGATCCGTCGGCGATCCAGCCGTCGAGGACCTGGGCCATCGCCCAGCGGAATTGGGCCGCACCGGCGAAGTACAACTCGGGCAAACCGAACGCGTCGGAGCTGTACAACACCTTCGGAAACGGGGTGGCCTCCAGCGCCCGGGCGAGGAACCGGGGGGCTGAGGGGCCGAGGTAGTTCATCCCCAAACCGATGTCCATCCACACATGGGGATAGACGGTGGCGAGGAAGCCAGCCTCCCGCTCGTATGGCCAGCAGTGGAGCAGGACGATTTGCGTCCCCAGCAGCGCACACCACTCGATGAATGGGGTGAGCAGTGACGGATTCGACCGGTGGAGCACTACATCGGGGTCGCCGTATCCGACATGGAACTGGATCGGTAGGCCGCGCTGGCCCCCAATGCGGGCGGCGAGCCGTAGTACGGCGGCCTCGATGGTGGCGTCGTCAAGCCGCCCGCCGTTCGCCAGCCAGTAGCCGATCGCCCCGTCGAGTGCGTCGTCGTCGACCTTGAGCAGATCGACATAGAACCCGCAGCGATAGGCCAGGACCGACTTCAATCCGACCGCGTTGGCGCAACGCTCGATCAGCCGGGCTTCGAAAGCATCCATGAAGTCGGTCGCCTGGACGCCCGACGCGGCGACCTCCTCGGCGATCACCTCGATCCGCACGATCTCGCGCACGGGACTTTCCGACAGCGTCGCCATCTCGTCGAGCGAACACAGTTCGTCACCGCGATAGCCGGTATCGATCAGCAACGTCGACTGGCTGGCCGCTCGCAACAACCGCCGGGTCACCTCGACCGCCCCCAACTCGCCGCGGCGGGCGATGTAGGTGTCCCACGAACAGAACGGGTCGAGCTCGAGCACCGGGGGGCACCAGCGCCCGATGGCGAACCCCGCCGGCCCGTCGAGGTGTGACCCGTTGCCCGCAGGGGCCGCGCTCTCAGAGCACAGCGCCTCGAACGCATGCAGATTTAACTCGTCGACTCGCACGGCGTGGCAGTGCTGATCGACCAACGTCAGGGGGCTCAGATCCAACGGCATGTCAGAAGACCTCGCAGTAGCGGGCGACGCGCTCGGCATCGGACAATCCGGCGAGTTCGGTCAGCTCGGTGTGTTTCATTTCCAGGTAGGTCTCGATGAGAAGCGGGTCGAACCATCGGCGGGCGACGTTGTCCTCGCCAAACGCATCGAGGGCCTCGGGGAGCGATGTGGGCAACCGGGCCGCCCCGAGCGCGGCGAGGGCCTCGGCCGACATCGCATTCGGGTCGCCGGGCAGCAGCCGAAGCTCGTCGAGGTTCTCGTCGAGCCCTTGACATCCGGCATGGATCAACGCAGCAAGCACCAGATGCGGGCACGCAGTGGCATCGGCGGCGCGGAACTCGACGTTCCATCCGGCCGGCGTCGCTCCCGGGCAGATCCGCAGGGTTGCCTCGCGATTGCGCAGGCCCGCCGCAGTAAACGCGGCGCTCCACCGATGTGGCGTGAGTCGGAGGTAGCTGATCGCCGAGGGCGCGGTGAATGCGACCAAGGCGGGGAGATGCCGCACGATTCCCGAAAAGAACGCCCGCGCCTGACGTGACAGCCCGTCGGGGTCGTGGCGGTCGTGAGTGACCGGTTTCCCGTTCCCCGTGTGCAAGCTGAGATGGACGTGGACGCCGTTGCCCACTCCATCGGGGTCGACGAGCGGGCTGAACGTCACCGATCGTTGGTGGACGCGGGCGACGTCGCGGACGATCTCGCGGACCAGTGATGCCCGGTCGGCGGCTCGCAACGCTCCCGCAGGTCCAACCGTGATCTCGAACTGCCCGGGGCCGAACTCGGCCAGCCAGTTCTCGGGCTCCAGCCCGGCGGCGACCAACGCCCGCACCACATCCGACCCGAACGGCTCGGCGGCTCGCTGTGCTTGCAGGCTGAACGCGGGCAACGGGGCGGAGGGACTATCGGGCGACGAAGGCGATGGCAGCATCGTGAACTCGTGCTCGAAGGCGGCTTTGACCTCGAGGCGATGCTGTTCGGCCAACCGATCGATCGCGCCGCGCAACGCGGCCCGGGGACACGCCCCGAACGGTTGGCCGTCGGGTTCCACTGCATCGCACAACACGACATCGAACGCGGACGTCCCCGGCCGATCGACGCGCACGTGGGCCGACTCGTCGGGGATCAACCGCAGGTCGCCCAGGGGGCCGAACGGATTCATGTCGCCCAGGGAGCCGAACGGAGTGATCGACTGATCGGCCGGAACCCAACCGACGGTCGTCGGATATCGCCGCCCCGGAACCGCTCGCCCACGTACATGGCCCGAAAGGTCGGCGTAGGCGAGGAAGACCAGATCGTCGTCGGGCATCTGACGATTCTTGCGTATCGGGCGGCTGCCCCCGGAGGCGAAGTCGTCGGCTGCCGCGTGACTTGTAAGAATGCGGCATGATGCGCTGATGACGACGCTAACCGTGGAATTAGTGGGCGATCCGGCACTGCTGGAACCGTGGTATGACGCCGCTGGCTCTCAGAAGGACAACCTCTGCGGGGTCTACTGGGCCGATATCGCCGTGCAGGCGTTCACCGATCATCGGTTCATCGACGAGGAGGACGCCGCCCTGGTCGCCGGAACGGTCGTCCCTGAAGGCCCGACGGACCCTACGGTCTCGTTCCCGTGGCACGGCGATGGACCCCGCGGTGCCATCGCACCGAGCTGGCCCTATCGACTCGAGCTGCCCACATCCACCGACGACGACGCGCTCGGCACCTCGGCCCACGGCGTCGTTCAGGCGATCACCGAGTTGTCCCGTGACGAGTTGGCGGTGTTGCCGCTGCGCTGCAACGAGTGGACCCCCGCCCTCGTCGGTGGCCTGATCGGTCATCTCGCCGCGCTCGGCGAGCCCCGCCTACTGGCGGTTGCCAACGTCTCCACGGCCGGGTTCGAGACGTCGCTTCACCCGCTGTCGGACTTGCTGGCCGTCGTGATATCGGGG
Source organism: Actinomycetes bacterium (assembly GCA_031398525.1). Taxonomy (GTDB): domain Bacteria; phylum Actinomycetota; class Acidimicrobiia; order Acidimicrobiales; family Ilumatobacteraceae; genus JANMJD01. The sequence continues at coordinate 3,735 of JANNNL010000123.1, forward strand.
GTTCCGTTGCCCGAGCGAGCCGGAGACTGGGATGTCGGGCACTTCGTGTCGCTCGCCGGCTTGGTCCACGGACCTGGCGGCGATTTGGTCATCGTGCGTGACACGTATCGGCTGCTCGGGGGCCGCGGATACCACCTGCAGCCGCTTGCCAACGTTGCTTCCGCCCTCCACCGAGGCGGGACGGGGGCGGGTGGCGTGCTCATCGTCGGCCCGCCGCTGGCCATTGCTGCGGCTCGGGCCGCTGTTGCTTGCCCCGGGTTGATCGAAGAACTGTGGGACAACGGCAGTCCCATGTGACACCGGGCCAGTTCGTTCGTGTTCGTTCTTTGCCGCAGAACGATCGATATCGAACACGAACGAACCTACGCACCGGCTGTAGCGCCGGTGGCGGCCGAGGTCCGTTGCTGCAACACCCGCGCCACCTGAGCGACGACACGACGAGGTTGACGTCGGCACGCCGCAGACGTGAAGTTCAATACCGTCCAACCATGGATTTCGAGTTCGTTGCGCCGCCAGCGATCCCGGTCGAAGGTCTCGAACGAGGCCAGATGCACCCCGTACCCGTCGAGCTCCAACGCCAGCTGGGCCGAGGGGTATGCCCAATCGAGCTCGAACCGCGTCCCATCGGGGAGAGTGACAACGTGGTGATGCACCGGATGAGGCAATCCTCCGGCAATCAGGGCCTCCCCCAACAGCCCTTCTGGGGGACTATCCGGCATGACCAGGCCCAATATCCGATCGGCCAGCAGGCTACGGACGATACCCGAGCCATGTCGCCGACCCGCGCGGTCGAGGGCGTTCGCGAGGTTGTCGATGGTCATGGTCGACGTCGAGAGCCACGTTTCCATGGCCCGGCGAACCATCATTGGTGAGACGACGGTGGCCAGGTCAATGATCGTTCGAGCTGGCGTCGTGACCTTCAGACCGTCTCGTATCACGAAATCGGCGGACCCCAGGTGATTCCGGTGCACGTACAACCCGGCGCGCCGTACCGGGGATGGTCCCGGTTTGGTCAGCTCAACCATCGCGACCCTGAGGTTGGGGACAAGCCAGATCGCGGCCGCCGAGCGGTGGGAGATCGCCGCCGTCGGACCGGCAGTGAGTAGGCCGGCTGCCAGTCGTTGCTCCCATGTCTCTGCGTCGCCGCGTGGCGAAAGACTCCGGCATGCAGACGTTCCAATGTGCCGGCCTGTTCAAGCCGGGCGAGTTCGCTCGATGTCATTCCAGCGGCGAGCGCCTGACCGCGAGAGACGACTCCGTGTTGGTGGCGGAGCAGATGGTGAATGTCGGTGTGCACGTGGGCAATGAGTGCCCGAACTCGTTGAATCC
>JANNNL010000153.1:0-10405 GCA_031398525.1 Actinomycetes bacterium
CTGGCCGGAACCGTCGTCGTTTCGGGCCGCAACGACGACTCCATGGCGTACGGCTGGACCCCGACCGCCAGAGAAGCCACCGAAGCCGAACGCGCCAAAGCTCTCGCCTTGTGCGACATGACGTTAACTGTGACGCAGGGCGACGGCATCGTGACTGTCGACGAGGACCGCAACATCAGCGGCGTTCCGTACATGGAACTCGGCAGCCTGGATCTACGTGGTGACAACGCGATCGCCACGCTTCACAGTCCGGACAGTCTGAACGAGATCGAGATTTCTTCGCTCTGCGCGCTGGATACCTCAACGGAGGTGTGGACGATCGGGACATTGACGCGCCCCGGTTAGTCGATTGCGGCGAGAGTGGCTTGGACGGTGCTCATCTTGATGATCAATCGCCGCACGCTGTTGCGCACATCGATGAACCCGTAGCGTCGGTAGAAGTCGGCGACGTCGGAGTTTTCGGCGTCGACAATCAGGACGCGGGCGGCGACGTCGGACGACGCGACCAGCGAACGGGCCAGGGCGTCGAGCAGCAACTCGCCGCCTCTCCCGCTGCGGTGGAGCGTTCGATCGAGGGCCAGTTTGGCAAGCAGGATGGCGGGGATCATCTCGGGACCACCTCGGGCGATGCTCGCCGGGAGATCCTCCTTGAGGAGGGCGTGGGCGACGAGGGCGTAGTAGCCGACGACCTGGCCGTGCCGGACCCACACGAAGGTGCTGGCGGTTCGACGCCGCCGGGCGTCGTTGGCCGATCGACGGAGCCAATCGTTGAGATCGGGAATTCCGCAGTCGAACTGCGACGCGTCGTGGTGAGATTGGTCGTAGCCGATCGATCGAATCAGTGCAGAAGGCGTCACTCGAGATCGAGGTCGGTACGACTGCGGAGCCGATTGGCTGCCGCGGCGAGTGCAGCGACCGGCTCGACAGGTGCGGTCAGCGCGGCCTGAAGTTCGTCGAAGAACCCCGCCGGAATCATGCTGTACTGCCGGAACTCTGACTCGGCGCGTAGGGCGCGAGCTCGCTCGATCGCTGGGGCCCGGACGAACTGAGTGATCGTCGTCCCCTCGTTCTCGGCCGCCCATGCGATGAGTTCCTTGTCTTCGCTGGAGAGCCTGAATTTGATCTCTTCGTCGGTTCGCATCGTTCTCACCTCAACTCGCAGCCGGGTTGTGTGGGAATGATGTTCCCACATGAGATCGTTAGCGTACATCTCCGGAGTGGTGTCTGCAATCGAGTTGGGGGCAGTCGCCGATCGAGCGGACACCGGCGAGTACCGTTCGCTTATGAACGCATCGCGTTTGCTGCCGCGGATCAGCTGGGGGTTGGTCGTGGTGGCGATGTTCACGTTCGTGGCGACTCGGTGGGTGGTTCCGGTTCGCGATGCGGCCAGCGCCGTCGAGGTCGCCTCGGCGTGGCCGGTGCCGGCCGCAGCAGTCGGTGTCGGCCCGGCGGAAGTCAAGCCGCTCGCGGCGTTGCCGGCCGCGGTCGTAGACGGCGAAACTGCGATGATGGTCGAGCAGGCGGTTGTCTCAGCATCCGCGTTGCCGGTGTTGGCGTGGCCGGGGATGGTTGATCCGAACCTGAGTCCGGCGGAGCGGGAGAAGGTTCCTATCGCCGCGGTTGTGTCGGATGCGGCGCAGTCGGGCAAGCCGTGGGGCACGACGGTGCAGGGGTTGTTGACCTTTCGTGGCAACCCGACGCGGTCGTATCACGGCTCGGGGCCGGTGCCCGCCAACCCGCAGGTGCAATGGAAGTATCCGGGGCGGGCGATGTGTGGCGCGTCGTATGAGTACGGGGTCACCAAGCAGTGGTGTGGCACCGGCTGGACCGGTCAGCCGGTGGTGTTCGAGCGAGAAGGTCGCACGTGGCTCGTGTTCGGGGCATACGACTACAAGATCCACTTCGTCGACGCGGCGACCGGAATCGACATCATCCCGCCGTTCCCGACTGGCGATATCGCCAAGGGCGCGATCACCGTTGACCCCGATGGCTACCCGCTGATCTACGCCGGGTCGCGCGACAACAAATACCGGGTGATCGCCTTCGACCGTCCGCAACCGACCGAGTTGTGGAGCCTCGACGCCCACTCCGTCAAGCCCACCCTGTGGAATGACGACTGGGATGCGGCCGGTCTGGTGGTCAACGACTGGTTGATCGAGGGCGGCGAGAATTCCCGTCTTCACCTGGTCAAACTCAACCGCGGCTACGGCCCCGATGGTCTGGTGACGGCCAACCCGGTGCTCGCCTGGCATGGGGCCGGCTGGGATGACGAACTGCTCGCCAACACCCCCGACCTCCGGGTCAGCCTGGAGAGTTCGGTGATGCTGCTCGGCGACATTGCCTACGTCGCATCCTCGGGTGGTTTAGTGCAGGGTTGGGATGTGTCGGTGATCCGCACCGGCGTTGGCGAGCCGCACCGCGTGTTTCGCTTCTGGACCGGCGACGACACGGACGCGACGATCGTCGGTGACGCCGATGGCTACATCTACGTTGGCGTCGAGGTTGATAGAAACTTGCGACGCGTCCGCGAGGTCGGTCAGTTGATCAAGCTCGATCCGCGCAAACCCGACGACCCGGTCGTCTGGAAGGTCGACGTAAACTTCGGCATCGACTCCGGGACGTGGTCGACCCCCGCCATCGTCGGCGACACGATCGTCTGGCCGACCAAGCCGGGTCGCATCTATGGCCTCGACCGAGCCACGGGCACAACGAAGTGGGAACTGAAGGTCGCCGGGCCGGTGCTCAGCTCACCGGCGGTCGTCGACGGGGTGCTGATGCAGGCCGATGGGGCGGGCGTCATCCACGCCTACAATCTCGGTGATGGTTCGTCGACGCCGACCGAGCGCTGGTCGCTGCGGTTGAATTCCAATGTGGAGTCGACCCCGGCGGTGTGGAATGGTCGCCTGTATGTCGGCGACCGCAGCGGATTCATGTACGCCATCGGCGATGCCTGAACCCCGGCCGGACGCTCGGCCGGTCACCCGGGTGGACGTCGAGCCCGGCTCTCGGCCGGATGCCGGACTCGGTGTGCAGCTGGGGAGTTTGCAATGGCCTGTCCTTCCACCCGATCCGATGGTGGTCATCCCACTCGGGTCGTGTGAACAACATGGCCCGCATCTGCCGGTCGATACCGACACCCGCATCGCCGTGGCTCTGGCCGATGGTCTTGCGGCCAGCCGTGATGACATGCTCGTCGCCCCGGCGGTCGCCTATGGGGCGAGCTGGGAACATGCCGGTTTTCCCGGTTTGCTGTCGCTCGACCATCAGGCGCTGGCGGCGATGCTCATTCAACTCGGTCACTCGGCGACATGGGCGCGGGGGTTGGTGTTCGTCAACGGCCACGGCGGCAACGTTCGAGCGGTGCGCGCCGCCGAGGAACGACTCCTCGCCGATGGACGTGCGGTGCTGGCGTGGTCGCCGACACTGCCCGACGGTGATCTGCATGCCGGTCGAGTTGAGACGTCACTGATGCTCGCTCTTGCCCCCGGTTTCGTCGCGATGGAGCGAGCCGAGCCCGGCTTTATGGGGCGTCCCTCCCAGTCGGTGTTCACCGACGGGGTGCAATCGATCAGCCAGAACGGTGTCCTCGGTGACCCCACCGGAGCGACTGCCGAGGAAGGCCGTTCGCTGCTGGCTTCGCTGACCAGCAGCCTTGCCGCGGCCGTCGATGCCTGGGTGATCCTCCAGTTGGACGCGAGACAGCCGCCGCTCCCCCGAATGGCTGCCGACGGACCATGACGCAGTTCAAACTCGATACTGGGGCGCGACTCATCGACGACGACCGGGTGCTGATCGGCGGGTCGCCCTTGAGCATCTTCCACCTCAGCGAACCCGGCGGACGTTTCGTGCGGGCCCTGACCAGCGGGAATGTCCCCGTCACGTTGTCGACCGGCCAACAACGCCTCGTCGATCGTCTGCTCGACGCCGGTGCGATCCACCCGCAACCCGGTCGTATCGAGGGTGATGTCGCCGTCGTCATCCCGGCCCGCGATCCGTCGTTCACCAGCCTCCATCTGCTCCTCGCCGCCGTCGCGCGTGCGGCGGGAGGTGGCGCTGGTGGTGGTGACGACGGTCGTGGTGGTCGCATCGGCAGAGTCGGCGAAATCGTGGTCGTCGACGATGCCGGGGCTCAACCGATTCCTCCGATCGCTGGTGTCCGCGTTGAACGGCTAGTGGTCAATCGAGGGCCGGGGGGTGCCCGGAACCGGGGAGTGGAGCTGACCACCTCCGAGTTCGTCGCCTTTCTCGATGCCGATACGGAGCCGACGGTCGATTGGCTGGAACCGCTCCTTGCCCACTTCGAAGATCCTCGGGTCGGGCTGGTTGCGGCGCGGGTGACCAGCCGCCCCGGGCCGACGATGAGGGAGCGATACGAGCAGTGGCGATCCCCACTTGACCTCGGTGGCGAACCGGCGCGGGTGCGGACCGGCACCCGAGTCAGCTACGTCCCGGCCGCCGCGCTGGTGGTGCGACGAACGGTGTTCGACGCGGTCGGCGGGTTCGATGAAGCCCTGCGCTACGGCGAAGATGTCGACCTGGTCTGGCGACTCGATGCCGCGGGCTGGAGGTGTCGTTATGAACCGGCCTCGGTGGTGGAGCACGAGCCGCGGCCGTCGTGGGCAGCGATGGGGCGGCAGCGGTTCGCTTATGGCTCGTCGGCAGCTCCGCTGGCCGCCCGCCATCCCGGAGCGCTCGCCCCCGCTCGGGTCAGCGGATGGACGGCCGCGTCGTGGGGACTTGTTGCCGCCGGTCAACCACTCGTCGGGCTGGGCGTCGCCGCGGCCACAACGGCCGCGCTCACCCGCAAGCTACCGGGCCTGCGTCAACCCGGGCGAGAGTCCGTGCGGTTGGCGGGACTCGGCCACCTCTACGGCGGCCGGATTCTTGCCGCAGCCTGTTGGCGGGCGTGGTGGCCACTCACCCTCGTGGTGGCCCTCTTTTCCCGGCGCGCTCGCCGGGCGGCGATTGCCGCGGCGCTGGTCCCCGCATTGCTCGACTGGTGGAAGGCGCGCCCCGACATCAATCCGGCCACGGCGGTTGCTGTGAGGTTTGCCGATGATGTGGCCTACGGCGCGGGCCTCTGGGCCGGGATGCTGAAACATCGCAGCGCCCACGCCGCGATCCCGGATCTCACGAGTTGGCCGGGCCGACGCTCGTCGGGCACATAACGCTCGTCGGGCAATCACCCCGCAAACTGGTGCGACACGACTGAACCCTTGGGCATTTGTCACCAGGTCTGGTGACGGTGTGTCGCCGGAATTCCGGCGGTCGCAGGCGGTCTACAGTGCGGTCGGCGTGCAGTCGGTGCAACGCACTATGAAGCCCGAAGGAGTCGGTTCCGATGATTTCTGCGCTCGACGAAAGCGGTCGCCCGGTCGACTGGTGGTTCATGTACAAGGTTCCCCACATGGCCGGGAGCGGTCCCGGCGCAAGCTCCGGGTACCAGTACGTGTACTACGACACCGTCGTCGGCAAGGTCGTGGTGTCGCCGTACGAAATGGTCGTCGACAACGGCGCGCTCGATCTGACCCTCGATTCGATCTTCAACAACCCCACCGAATCAACGGGGTGGATTCTGTACAACGACGAGAAGCCCGATGCCGCCAAGGCAACGCCGAAGGAAGGTGACGACGGCCGGCTTGGCCATACCAAGGGCGTGCTCGCCTTCGACACCGCATCGGGAACCGCGTTGTGGCTGCTGCACTCGTGGCCGAAGTTCGCCACGCCGGGGAGCAAGACGATGCCCACCCCACAGTATGGCCAGACATACTTGTGCGTGACGATCGACATTGCCACCGCTGGGGCGATCGCCGCGGTGATGATTGATCATCAGGAGCCACAGGTCTTCGGTTCTCGCCTGCCCACCGATCTTGCTGCGGCCGACCCCCTGCGACTGCTTGCCAGCGCGGCGGAGCCCAACGCGGCGGGCGACTCCCATGTGCTCGACTTCACCTCGAAGGCGGGCAAGGCGTTCAAGATGATCGCCAAAAACCGCCTGTGGGGCGGGGACTTCTGGAATCAGCTCGTCGGGCCCGCTATCGGCGTGTGCCTCGATGTCGAGACCTGGATCCGCGTCAAGAAGTCAGATGCGGCTCCCGACCAGCGAGACAGCGGTAAGCCTGGCGAGATCACGCTCGACGGATCCCATGAGGTCTTCGATATCAAGGCGATCGATCTCACCCCGCTCGGTGCCCCATGGAAATGGTCCGAGAGCAAGGATCACGCGAAGTGGGGGATCGGGGTCGAGGAGGACTGGGTGTGCGTCGGCGACATCAATCGCATGATCTCCCAACGCAAGCGCGGCGGCGGGACGATCGCCTTTCAGGACCCGGTTCTGTGGGCTGCGCTTGCCAAGACTGACTCGGTCAATCCCGACGGCCCGACCAAGCCGGCCGATGGCCCACCGCCCCTCCCGGCCACGACCACCGTGTCGTCAACTGCGGCGGCGGCCTCTGCTGCCGCCGTTCCAACTGCGTCAGGTCGTGCTCAGCCGCGTTGACGATCGCATCAAGCCCCGAAGAAGTTCCACGCGGCGGGCGTTTCGTGGGTGGTGAAGACTCGCTGGTAGTCCGGGTCGTACACCTCGACGACCTTGAAGGTGCCCGACGTCATCCAGTCCCCGGGTTGGAACTGGATGGCGTTCTTCGGATTGACGGTCGTCTTGACGTGCTCAATGGTCAGTGACTCAATGAAGGCCTTCCCCCAGACCAGCCACTTTCCCTGGACGGTGTTCTCGATGAAGTACACCCGGACCGGGTCGAGCTGAAACGCTCTCGCTGCGGGCTTGCCCTTGAAGCTGAAGATCTTGCCTTCGACATCGGCGATCGTGACGGGAGTCTTCACGTGCCGTTCGTAGGAGAACACGTCGGACGGAAATCCCTGATCCGCGCTCAGCAGCAGTGTGTCGTTGATTTCGTATGAACAGCCCATGGGGCTCCTCTCGTTGTCTGGTGGTTGAAGCTCAGGTCGCGCGGGCCTGATCGGCGACTTGTTGCCCGGCGGAGTACATCAGGTCACCGGTGCCCTGGGCTTGCCAGACCAGGTGAATGCGCTCGCCGTCACCGGCGCTGGCGATGCCCGAGTCTCGGTCGAGAGTGACCTCGGGGAGGGATTGCTGGGCCGACCAGCCCGCCTGGCGCAGCGTGCCGTAGCCATTGGTGTCAACGCTCGACGCGGTGAGTACTCCAGTGAGTCCGAACGACTCTGAGAATGCGGTGGGCGTGTCGTTGGTTGCCCCACGATGGATCAACCGCATCTCACCGCCGGCGGCCGCCAGGGCGAGCGGGCCTCCCAGACGGTAGTCGGTGTGCAGCGCGGCGAACTGCCGGGCGAACGAGCCCACCGCGAAGTCCATCGGCGACCAGCGGTGCAACGAGGTGGAATTGTCGGGCGCCGGTCGGCCGCTGAAGTCCGTGGCCGTGAGGGCGTTGTAGGGGGCGAGATTGAACGACGTCATCCGCATCTTGCGCGTCCGTCGTTCCTGGTAGACCAGGAAAATCGACGGACCGAACTGCGTCAGGGCCATGGGGCCGTCGGTCAGTTGTCCAACCTCGGACGCGTCGGTCCAGGTGCCACCGTCGAAAATTCGAAACCAGATGAACCCGTCGTCGTCGTGCGAGCACAGCATCAACTTGTTCAGCCCGTCGTTGAGGTCGCAGTAGCCGCCCATCGCGAACGGCCCCGCCGTTTCTCCGATCGATCCGGCGGTGGTCCATGAGCGGTCATCGGCGCGTTGCAGATGCACGAGTTGGCGGCCTTGCGTGACCACCAGGTGCACGGTGGCCACAGTCGTTGTGGCGACCATCGGTCCGTCGCATCGAACGCCGATGGGCTCGGGGGTGGACCAGGTGCCGACCGCAGCCGTCGACACAGTGACGTCGCCGTCGGCGGTGGTCGCGAAGATCAGTGGTGATCCGTTGTCGACGGTCAGGGCAATCGGCCCGGTCGATTGAGCGGCGACGGTGCGAGGGGGGCTCCACCCGAAGGACTCCTTCCACAGCGAACGAAACGAATTGGCATCCCGGTCGTTCTTGCCCAGATCGGTGAGTCCGAAGTTGCGGCATACCGTCTTGATCATGCTGTAGTGGTTGTATGCCAATGGGTCGTGGGAGCCGGGGGTGATGCCGGGCCCGAGCAGCACGCTGTACACCTGGTTCGGACCGTCGTAACTGGTGTCGTACCCTCGGGCATCGAAGTCGGCCTCGTCGAACGTGACCATGATGACGGTCCCGTCGGGCACCTTCGACTGATGCCACGCCTTGTCGGGATCGGTCAGCAACAGGTCGAGATCGAGCCCGAGCCCGACCCGGTCTACCCCCGGGCCGGCCCCGCGGATCTTCGTCGCCGGGATCGACCCGAAGAACACGTACTCCAGCCACGACGACACCTGCCCCACCAGCTGAGTACGCGGATTCGTGTCGACATGCGTGTTGCACAAGTAGTGGCCGTCGTTCCAAATGTCGGGCGTGAACCACCCAAAGTTGGGCCACTCCCCGGCGTTCACATCGCCCCAGAATTGGTGATCATCGACGATCTTCGACCACCGCTTTTCGTTGGACTGGATGCGATGGAACGAGGCGAACGAGTTGTGTTTGCGAAAGTACCGCGACAGGTCGGGTGGGCCAGGAGCTTGCGAGATTGGCTGAGCAGCCGTTGGATAGACGGGTTGCGTCCAGGCTGCATCCCAGGCCTGGCCCGGGTAGCCCTCCATATAGGCCTTCCACGACAGCCTCGCATCCTCGATCAGGTCGACCAGGGTGCGCTGCGGCAACGGTGCGGCCGGGGCGACATCGTTGGTCACGCCGCAGAGTTTGCCGGCCAGCGCGGCGACATAGTTGGTCTGTGAGGGATGGAAGACCCCGAAGTAGTTCGCCATGTCGGTGCCGGCCGCCGCCAACTTCCGCATGAACGGATCCTGGCGCACGTAGCTGCGGTATTGGTTCTCGAACATCACGACGAGGACTCGCTCGAACGGTCTTGACACGGGAGCCTCGACGCTCGTCAGGTCCGGCGGAAACACGGGCAGTAGTTGCCCGATCCGTCAGGCCGTTCGATCTGCATGATCGATCGTGCGAGCGTTGTCAGCTCGAACATGGTCTCGATCGCTCGGATGAGCGGCGACTGCTCGCCGAGTTCCCAGGCGAGTTGCAGGGAGTCGAGCAGCCTCGTGAAGGCGCGATCGAACTGGTCGAGCTTCGACCACACCTCGGACGACACGTCACCCTGCTGGTACCCGCCGTCGGGAACGTCGGCAACCGGCCAGGTCTCGGGTTCGTCCCACACCGGGCCGTCGAACACGGGCGAGCCCGACTCGTCGAGGTGCGAGAACCGTTGCCGCTGCTTGAGTTCCAGGAACCGGTAGTAGTGGGCGAGTTCGTCGGTGTGGGCCACGATCGGCGACGTGTTCCCCTCGCCCTGATCCTTGATCAGCGCAATAGCGACCAGCGCCAGATCGACCGTGGGGATGACCATGTGAGCGAGCGGCCCGGCCACCTGGCGCTCGGTGGTGATGGTCGGCTGCAACTTGGCCAGGCAGTCGGCGACTGCGGTGTAGAAGTCGCCGATCGAGCGACTGGTGACCGGCTCGCCAGTGGCGGCGGCGGGATCGGGGGACTCGATCTCGATGAACCCCGCCAGCGAGGCATCGCGGTATCCCGTCAGCTTCACCACCAGATCGGTGTGGATTCCGGCGGGGAGATGCTCCCAGTACACCGGCGCAGTGGATGGCCCGGAGATCTGCGGAACACCACCGATAGCCGTCAGCAGGTTGCAGGCGAGCGACATGTGGAGCATCTCTTCCTGCACCACATTGCGGATCGAGGCGGCCGCGGGGTGTAGATCATCCTTGATCGACCAGAGCGCGCACAGATAGGGAGGCACCGTCGCGAACTCGACGGCCACAGCCGCCTGCAGCCCGGCCCTCAACCAGTCGAGATCACGTTCCTCAACCGGACGGTCAAGCAGGGCGGCGAACCGTCCGGCATGGCTGGCGTCGGCGATCGAGTCCCAGATCATGCAGATGCTCCGAGCAGATGATCGGTGAGTTTGAGCGTGACCGCCACCAGGGTGAGGGTCGGGTTCACCGCCGCACAGTTCGGCAGTACCGCATTCGAACAGACATACAGGTTGTCGGTACCGAACACCTTGAGGTGCTCATCGACCACCCCCTGGGTTGGGTCGGTGCCCATTCGAGTGGTCGACGACGTGTGATGACCATCCTGATCGCCGATCTGCGGCTGGAGGTTCTCGTATCCCATCTCTTTGAGCACCGCACTCATCAGCTCGAGGTTCTTGTTGGCTCGGGCGACGAAGTCCAGGTTTCTATCATAGGGCGTGGATTTGCAGGGTCTTGAAAACCAGCAGCATTATCTTTTAATTTTATAATAGTACTATCTGGGTGTTCGCC
>JANNNL010000190.1:0-8087 GCA_031398525.1 Actinomycetes bacterium
GGCGGGCTCGCGGTACAGCTTGCGGGCCTCGGCATCGGTGTCGGCGACCCCGATGAACTGGGTGACGGCGAGGCGATGCGGGTTGTCGTCCTTGCCGGTCTTCTCGACCTGCTGCCAGTACGAGGCGACCGTTTCGCGCACGTTCTTGTAGCCGTAGTAGGTCAGCGCGCCGTAGACGAAGTCGTTCTGGGCGCAGTAGTCCCACGTCTCGACCGAACCACCACCGGGAATCCACACCGGCGGGCGCGGCTGCTGCCATGGGCGTGGCACCGGGTTGACGTAGCGCAGTTGGTTGTAGGTGCCGTTCCACGAGAACGGCTTGTCGGCCGCCCACGCCTTGAGGATCAGCTCGATGCCCTCGTAGTACTTCGGACGCAGGTCGCTCGGATTGACCGAATACGAGAACGTCGTGTCCATCGTGGTGCCAACCGGGAACCCGGCGATCAGGCGGCCACGGGAAAAGATGTCGAGCATCGCGAACTCTTCCGCAATGCGAATCGGCGGGTTATAGAGCGCGACCGAGTTGCCGAGGACGGTGATCGCGGCGCGCGACGTGCGGTTGGCCAGGATCGAAGCGATCAGGTTCGGCGACGGCATCAACCCGTAGCCGTTGTTGTGATGCTCGTTGACGCAGATGCCGTCGAAGCCACACTCCTCGGCCCAGACGAGCTGGTCGATGTAGGCGTCGTAGGTGTCGGCCATCACCCGCCGGTCGAATAAGGCGGGGTCGATATCGACCCAGACGCTGCGGTGCTTCTGGTTGAAGTCTTCCGGCAGCTCGGGATACGGCATGAGGTGAAACCACATCATCTTCATGCCCGCAGCCTCGCGGTTCGCCGCCTCGAAGTCCACGACCCATTGCGACACCGATCATGTCCCGTTCGGTCATGATCGGTATTGGGTCGAGTGCCATAGCCGGCGCAATTCCCGCCCAGATCGGCCGTCTCGGGCAGATTCGGGCCACTTTTGCTACTCCTGGCGAATCTGGGCGGGAATCGTCGCAGGTTGCCGGTCCAGACCCGACTGCGCACACCTCCTCGGCCATGTTCGACTGGACCTCCCTCGCCGACCGCCACGGCATCATCACGCTGAGCGACACGCGGTCCGCAGGCGTCAGCCGCTCCAGTTGGTATCGAGCAATCCGTCGCGGCGATCTTGACACCCCGTACCCGTCGATCTCGGTGCTGCACGGAATACCGAAAACCCACGAACAGTCCATCGCCCTCGCCGTCCGTTCAACGCGTCGCGCCCTCGCTTCGCACCGCTCGGCCATCGACCTATGGACGGCGACCGGCAGCGTTGACGATCCCATTGACATCATCGTTGGTAGGTCGAGCGGACCCAACCCACGGCCCGGCGTCGTGATCCATCGGCCACGCGACCGTCAGGATCTTCAACCCAGCTTTCGAAACGGCATCCGCTGCACCAGCCCGCTACGGGCGCTGCTCGACCTCGGGGCCGTCGACTCCGAGCGAGTGAACTCGGCAATGGCCGACCTAGTGATCAGCAGGCTCGTCACGATCGCTGGCATCGAGGCAACGATGGCCCGTCACTCGTTCCACGGCCGAGATGGGATCGGGCCGTTGAGGGACGCATTGCTCCTATGGCCGTTGGGCGATGGCGTTCCCGACAGCATTCTGGAGATCCGATTCGCGCGGCTGCTGGTCGATGCGGGCCTGACCGACTTCACGTTTCATCTGATCATCGGTGGCTCAGAGGTGGACTTTGCGTTCCGACGCGAGCGGCTGGTCATCGAGACGGACGGGCGGGAGTTTCACCGGACCCGTGATGCGTTCGAGGCGGATCGGCGACGGGACGCGGAGTTACTCGCCGCGGGTTGGCGAGTAATGCGGTTCACGTGGCAGCAGGTGACGGAGCGGCCGGAGTGGGTGGTGCGCATGGTCAGGTCGGCGCTTCCAAGCTGACCCGCGGTGAAACAAATCCCGCCCAGAAGCCCGAATCTGGGCGGTCAGCGGTCGCGAGGCAGACGATCCGCGGATCTGGGCGGGAATCGTGTCGGGAGTGCCCGACCTACAAACCGGCGAGGGACCGGTTGGCGGCGGCGATGAGGTTGGCGGCGCGGAGGTCGCCGGCCAGGTTCGATGCCATTCTGTTCATCACGTAGGCGAATGACAGACCGCTCTCGGGTTGGGCGAAGGCGACCGATCCGCCCGCGCCGGCATGCCCGAACGAGCCAGGCCCGGCATATGGCGTGAAGTCGCCATGGGTCATGAACCCGAGCCCGAAGGTCGTGGGCATGATCAGGCACTTGTCGCCCTCGCCCGGCGGGGTGATCGTCGTGCGAGCCCGGTCCACCGTTTCCGGATCGAGCAGCCGAACACCATTCACCGAGCCGATCGTTGCCGCGTAGATGCGGGCCAACGACCGGGCGTTGGTGATGCCGTTGGCTGCGGGGATTTCGGCCGCGTGAACCTCGCGACGGTTGAACAGCCCGTCACCCAGGAATGCACCACCGAGGAACAACGCTTTGCCACCCATCGAGTCGGGGCCCATGAACATCTCGAGCATCGCCTGCACCTGAGGATCGTCGGCCTTCGGGGCGAGCGAGCCGATCAACGGCGAGACCCGCGGTTCGAGGTCCTCAGGGAGGCCGATCCACAGCTCGGCGTCGCCACCGATGGGGGCGACGATCTCATCGGCGACGAACGCGCCCAGCGTCCGCCCGGCTGGATCGACGCGGCGGACGAGCTCTCCGGCCAACCAGCCGTAGGTCAGCGCGTGGTAGCCGTGGCCATCTCCGAGCGGCCACAGCGGGGCGGTATCAGCGATGCGGGCGGTCACCGTTGGCAGATCCAAGGCCTCGCCGAGGGTGATCGGGCCATCGACGGTGATCAAACCGGCCTGGTGGGACAGCAGTTGGGCGACGGTGACCGTGCCTTTGCCGTGAGCCGCGAACTCGGGCCAGTACTGGGCAACGGGGGCGTCGTAGTCGATCAATCCCCGCTCGGCACACATCGCCACCGCGATCGCGGTGATGCCCTTCGTCGTCGAGAACACGAGTTGCAACGTGGAGTCGTCGTACGGCCGGTCGCCACCGTGCTCGAAGGCCCCGCCGGTGAGATCGACGACGAGCTCGCCGTGGTGGTACATCGACACGCCGGCACCGACGTCACCATCGGGATTGGAGGTCGCAAAGTTTGCCTCGAAGGCGGCACGAACCGCTTCCCAACCGGGGGCAACAGTTCCAAAGATGTCGGTCGTCATCTGCCGATCATCGCAGCCCGACCGCGCCGGTTTACGCCTGGAAGGGCTCAGCCGGATTCTCCCCGGAGAGCATCCGCCCGAAGCGGTCCGCAACATTCTCGAGGCTCTCGAGGTGAGTGAAGACGTAGAAGCGATCGGTCCGCATCGCCTCGACAACCTGGTTGGCAACGTCGGCGGGCTCGAGGGCGATCGCCTGCTGGCCCTTGCGCCGTGATTTGTAGTCGGCGATCTGGGCGGCTTGTTCGGTCGTGATGTCGTACGCGAGCCGCTCGGGCAGGTTGCGGACCGCGGCGGAGATGTTGGTGCGTACCCACGACGGGCAGAGCACCGAAACTCCGATGTTCGAGCCCTGGGCGGCGAGTTCGAACTGCAGGGTCTCGCTGAGGGCCAGCACGGCGGCCTTGGTGGCGTTGTACGGACCCATTCGGGGCAGGTGGTACACCGCCGAGACCGATGCCGTATTGACGATGTGGGCTTCGTCGTGCAGCTGCATGTCGGGAAGAAAGACCTGCATCCCGTGGATAACCCCCCACAGGTTGACCCCGATCACCCACTCGAAATCCCGTTGGGGCAGCTGCTCGATCGGCAGGCCGCGGCTGCCGACCCCGGCGTTGTTGCAGAGCACGTGAACCTCGCCGAATCGCTCGATCGCCGCGTCGCGCAACGCCTCGACCTCATCGCGCAACGACACGTCGGTAGGAACCGCGAGCACGTCGGCACCTTCGGCCGCAAGGCCGTCGGCGACGGCCTGCAGGGCATGGCGTTCGACGTCGGCCATCACCACCTTCATGCCTTCGGCGACGAACCGGCGGACGAGTCCGAGCCCAATCCCCGAGGCCGCACCGGTCACCACTGCCACTCGATCCGTCAAACGCTGCATCGCGCCACGGTACGACGCGCCGGAGCGTCCGGCGCGAACGAACTCGGTCTGCGTCGGCGACCATGTCTGGTTCGATAACGTTCGGTGATGGATCTTCGGCGACTGCAGTACTTCGTGGCCGTCGCCGAGGAACAGCACTTCGGCCGCGCCGCGGCCCGCTTGCATATGTCGACGCCGCCGTTGTCGCAGCGGATCCGCGAACTCGAAACCGAACTCGGGCTGACGCTGTTCGAGCGAACCAGCCGGAAGGTCAGCCTGACCCCGGCCGGGCAACAGCTACTCCCCGAAGCCCGAGCGGTGCTGCGGGCCGCCGACCGGTTCGTAGAGGCCGCGTCGAGCCTCGCCCACCCGGGGTTGGGGTTGACCTTGGCGTTCGCCTACTGCCATGGCAGCGAACGACCAGCGTCACGTCTGGCCCAAGCGTTTCGCGATCGCCATCCTGATGTGGCGGTCCGACCTGCAGCGCTCTCCTCCTTGCGGATCTTCGGTGATCTACGCGCCGGTCGGCTCGACGCAGCGATCGTCCACCCGCCGGTTCCCGACCCGACTCGGCTGATGTCACGTTCGTTTGCGGTGGTCGCCTTCGATCACGTCGCTATCCCGATCGGCCATCGCCTCGCCGCTCAGTCGATCGTTCAGGCATCCGACCTGGAAGGCGAAGCGGTGCTGCTCGTCGATCGCAATGATGCCCCGACGTACCACGACGACACGATCGCCTATTGCGCGTCTTTGGGTGTTCATCCCCGATGGGTCAACCATCCGGCAGCGCAGGTGGAGAGAATGCTCGACATTGTCTCGATGAACGGCGGCATCGGCTGGCTGAACCGTTGGCAGGCCGACCTGGTCCGCGATGGAGTCGTGATTCGGCCCCTCGAGCCGGTCACCCGCTACGACGACTTCCACATCTGCTGGCGAGTTGAGGACTCATCACCGACGACAGCGGACTTCGTGGCGGTCGCCCTCACCATCGGCGCTGGTGCCGAATCCCGCCGCACTCAGATCCGTTGAGTTGCGCGTGAATTGAGTGCCAAGTTCAGGATGGGAGCATCCGCCGTCGGATTTGCTGTGCTCCGGCGGCGACCCGCCGACCGAGCAAGTCAATATCGGAGCGTTGACCAGCGGGGAACACCACGGCGATAGCGCTCATCGCGTCAATCGGCGAAGCCACCGATGACATGCCGGGAAGCACCTCCGCTGCGGTCGCCACCCATCCCTGGTCGCGGCACTGAGCGATCTCCGCGCGTTCTCCAACGACCGTCGCAGCCCCCGCGAGTAGCGCCAACCCGGGTGCGCCGCGCCCCACATCGTGCCGGTTTCCTGGGCGATACACGATGTGAACGTCACTACCGCGCGGTTCGACGCTCTCGATCGTGACTGCCTCGTCGCCGTCGCGGACCGCAAGGAACGCGGTCATCCGCAGTTCATCAGCCAACAAGCCGAGCACCGGTAGTGCCGCCGTGCGCAGCGGCGAGCGAACCGAACGGGCGAGTGCTGCCAGTCCAACCCCTGGGAGAAAGTGGCCGGCGGCATCCCGCTCCACCAACCGACGATCTTCCAGGGTTCGAACAAGTCGGTACACCACCGAGCGGTGCAGCCCAAGCGCTGCTGCGAGCGCGTCGGTCGACTGCGGGTAGTCGCTGCCCGCCACGACCTCAAGCAGCCTCAGCCCTCGATCAAGGGTTTGCGACCGTGCTATGTTGTCGTTCTCTATTCGCATGATGAGTTCTAATATAGAACGTTTCGAGATCGAGGATGACCATGGGAGCACGCACTGGGCAACAGGTGATCGATCGGCTGCAAGCCGAGCCGCCGTCGATCTGGGTCGAGGGCGAGCAGGTCGCCGACCCGACGACTCATCCGCGCACTGCCAATGCGTGTCGATCCTTGGCTGCGCTCTACGACCTGCAGCATCGCGATGACCTCGTCGACACGATGCTGGTCAAGTCACCGGCAACCGGGGACCTGGTTGGTCGGAGCTTCATGATCCCCAGCACCATTGATGACCTGGTCGAACGATCGGCGATGCACAAGATATGGGCCGATGCCTGTCTCGGATTCATGGGACGCGCTCCCGACTATATGAACGTCAACGTGATGGCTGCCGGCACGGCGGCCGACTACTTCAGCCGGTGCGATCCACGGTTCGGGCCGAACATGGCGGCCTACTTCGAATACGTCCGCGACCACGACTTGGCCCTGACCCACGCGTTGACCAGTCCACAGGTCGACCGGTCGAAGGGGATCAACGAACTCGCCGATCCGTTCATCGCCCTCGGCCTCGTGCGCGAAACATCCGATGGCATCATCGTGCGCGGGGCTCGAATGTTGGCGACGCTGCCGATCTCGGACGAGATCCTGATCTTCCCGTCAACCGTGCTCAAGGTCTCCGACGAGATGAAGCCGTACGCCCTGGGCTTCGCGCTGCCGAACAACACCCCCGGCATGACGTTCCAGTGCCGCGAACCACTCGACCAGGGCCGCAGTCACGCCGATCACCCGCTAGGGTCGCGCTTCGACGAGATGGACGCAATGGTCTACTTCGACGACGTGCTCGTGCCGTGGGAGCGGGTCTTCCTACGCAACGACGTGGGCCTCGCCAACACCTGTTACGGCGAGACCGGCGCGGTGCTCCACATGGCGCACCAGGTGGTCAACCTCAAGATCGCCAAGACAGAGGCGTTCCTTGGTGTGATGCAGGCAATCGTCGACATGATCGGCTCCGGCGGTGCCCCCCATGTGCAGGAGATGATCGCCGAAACGATCATGATCCTCGAGATCGTCAAGTCGCTGAAGGTCGCGGCCGAGCAGGGGGCGACCCTGAATCCCTACGGCGTGATGACCCCCGCCCGCGGCCCCCTCGACGCGGCTCGCAACTGGTACCCCGGCGTTTACAAGCGGCTGTCGGAAATCCTGCAGTTGCTGGCGTCGAGCGGGCTGATCATGATCCCAACGCAAGCCGACATGATCGGGCCCCGGGGTGCGGATATCGCCAAGTACTTGCAAGCGGCCACCGCACCCGCCGAGGAGCGGGTGCGGCTGTTCCGTTTGGCGTGGGACATGACGATCTCGGGCTTCGGTGGCCGCCAGGCGCTCTACGAACGGTTCTTCTTCGGCGACCCGTCGCGGATGAAGCAGGCGCTCTACGGCATCTACGACCGCTCGGCCCTCGTCACTCGCGTCCAAGAGTTCGTCGCCGACGAAGCCTGGCCCGTCATCAAGTAGTGATCGCAGGATTGGCAACCGGCTACGCCATCACTGCGGCGATGGCCCGCTTTTGATCAGGGCGAGCGAAAATGGACCCATGTCTGCAACGGTGATTGATGGCGACAAGCTCGCCGAGGAACTACGCGCCCGGGTCACCGGCGAACTCCACATTGCTCGGGCGTCGGGGGCACGTCCCGGACTGGCGACGCTGCTGGTTGGCGACGACTATGCCTCGATGGCCTACGACCGGCGGTTGCGGCGGTTGGCCGATCGACTCGATTGCCCGTTCACCTCGGAGCGACTGCCCGACGACGTCGAACTTGCCGACGTGCAGGCGACGATCGGCAAGCTCAACGCCGACCCGCGGATCACCGGCATCCTGATCCTGCGACCGATGCCCCGCCATGTGCCCGAGGTCGAGTTGTACCGCATGCTCGACCCCGCGAAAGACATCGAGGCCGTTCACCCGGCCAATGCCGGGCTGCTCGCCCAGGGGCGGCCGCGGTTTATTCCCTCGACCCCGGCGTCGTGTTTCTACCTGCTCGACGCCCACGTGAAGTCGATGGGCCAGAACCCGAAGACCTGGTACGACGGCAGGACCGTGGTGCTCGTCGGGCGATCACACAACGTCGGCAAGCCCGCGTTGTGGCTCGGGTTGGAGCGCAATGCGACAGTCGTCTCGGCCCACAAGGCAACGGCCGACGCGGGCAAGTTGGGCGACTTTTGCCGTCAGGCCGACGTGCTGATCGTCGCCGCCGGTGTACCCGGCGTGGTCACG
>JANNNL010000201.1:0-18661 GCA_031398525.1 Actinomycetes bacterium
AGAACGGTCATGGGCTCTGCCCATGACCGGTCGGGCGAGCGAGCGCCAGCGAGCCGCTCGACGATGGGGTTCGGGGGCACAGCCCCCGGGTGAGAACGGTCATGATGCCACCACTATGCCGAGACGACAACGAACTCCGAAAGTCGTCCCGCCGATGCCTCATCGAGGCGGGCGCGAACCCGCAAGCCCTCGACCTCCTCAAAGGTGGCAACCACTTCGCCTTCCCGGTGGATCGCGGCAATGATGTCGCCCCGCTCATAGGGGATGAACAGCTCGGTCACCACGGCAACGGCTCGCAACCGATCGGAGACAGTTTCCAGCAACGCCTCGATGCCCATGCCGGTCACCGCGCTGATGCCGACCGAGCCGTCATGCCGATCGATCAAGAATCGAGCCCCGACCTCGTCGAGATCGGACTTGTTGAAGACCACCAACTCCGGGACTGCCCGCGCCCCGATCTCATCGAGCACCGCGTGCACCGCGGCCATCTGCGACTCGGGGTCGGCGGCGCTGGCGTCGACGACGTGGATCAGCAGGTCGGCCTCGGCCACGACTTCAAGAGTGCTCTTGAAGGCCTCGACCAGGCCGTGCGGGAGCCGCTTCACGAAACCGACCGTATCGGTGAGCAGCACGGGCTCCCCACCGGGCAGCGACAGCCGGCGGGTGGTCGGGTCGAGCGTGGCAAACAATCGGTTCTCGACGAGCACGCCGGCCTGGGTGAGGCGGTTGAGCAGCGTCGACTTTCCAGCGTTGGTGTAACCGACGATCGAAACGCTGGCCAGGCCGCTCTTGCCTCGGCCCTTGCGTTGCAGTTGGCGGGTGTGTTGCAGCTCGATCAGGTCGCTTTCCAGCTTGCTGATCCGCCGGTCGATTCGCCGCCGGTCTGTTTCGAGCTTTGTTTCACCCGGCCCGCGAGTGCCGATACGGCTGCCCTGCTGCGACATTCCGGCGCTCGCCCCCCGCCGTATTCGCGGTTTGCGGTAGCGCAGCAACGCCAGTTCGACCTGGGCCTTGCCTTCGAGGGTGTGGGCGTTCTGGGCGAAGATGTCGAGAATGACGGCGGTGCGGTCGAGGGCTGTACGACCCAGGATGCGTTCCAGGTTGTACTGCTGACCCGGGGCGAGTTCGTTGTCGAACACCACCGTGTCGGCGTCAAGGGCCAGGCACAGTTCCTTGAGCTCATCGACTTTCCCTTTGCCCAGGTACAGCCCTGGGTCGGGCTTGTCTCGTCGTTGCGTGATTCGTGCGACAGCATCGGCACCGGCGGTATCGACCAACTGGGCAAGCTCATCGAGACTGGCCTCGACAAGGTCTTCGCTTCCGCCCCGCAGGATCACCCCGACGATGACGATCTTCTCCCGGGTGGTGCGTTCGATCAGTGTTGCGCCGAGCGCCTCACCGTATCCGTTACTCACGCAGTCTCCTGTTCGATCGTTGCATGCTCACCTCGATGGTCGGTCCGCCTGGTGTGGTGCGGGTACCTTCGAGCCGTCACATCGTCACGGTGCCCACGTACGTTGCTGGGCCGATCAGCGTGACCTCGCCAATGCGAGGAGCGTCGAACCGTACCTTGGCATCTCCGCCGGGCATCCGCACCACGATTTCCTCAAGTTTTGGGTCGACCAAGCCCCATTGCCTCGCAGCCCAACCAGTCGCGCACGCGCCGGTGCCACATGCGTCGGTGATTCCGGCACCCCGCTCGTGGACGCGCATGGTCACTTCGTTCCATTCGGGGCCAGATTCGACGATCTCGAGATTGACGTGCGGCACCCGCTCGCCGAGTTCACGTAGGCCGACCGCCGTCACGTCATCGACGGCCACGACACTGTGCGGATTCCCCAGGCTGAGATGCATCACCGGACGCATGGGATCAACTCCAAGGTCGGCCCATCCGCCTGGCTCGTCGAGCTGTGTGACCCGACCCATTTCGACCTCGACCCACACGGTGGTTGGGTCGTCGGTGGGCGTGACGACGACGCGGCGGACTCCGCCATCGGTCGCCACGAGGTATGTCATCGAATCGGTGTAGCCGTCGCGACGATAGGCGGCTTGGGCGAGACAACGGATGCCGTTGCCACTCATCTCAGCGCGACTGCCGTCGGCGTTGAACAGCACCATCGTGAGAGCAGCGGTGCCTGCCACCTCAACCCCGGCGAGCCCATCAACTGGTGATCGGCCGAGCAGCAGTAACCCGTCAGCGCCGATGCCCCGCCGGCGATCACAGAGCCGACGGGCGGCCTCCGACCCGTCGACGATGTCGGCCGTAGTGACCAGAAAGTCGTTGCCGAGGCCGTGATGCTTGGTCAGCGTGGTCATGGGTTGAGCAACCTCATCAGTGTTGGGAGGCATTCCTCGACGGGGTCGTGTTCGACGTCGATCCACTGGATTCTCGGATCGCGTCGGAACCATCTCTCCTGACGGACCGCGAACTGCCGAGTGTGGAGCGTCGTCGCGTCGATCGCCTCGTCGAGGCTGCAGCGGCCATCGAGATAATCGCCGACCTCTGGATAGCCAAGCGCTTGTCCGGCGGTGGTCGACAGCGGGCCACGCTGGCGCAGTTGGGCGACTTCGTCAACGAGGCCGGCATCGACCATTGCTCGGACCCGGTGTGCGATGCGCTCGACCAGGCGCTCTCTTGGCCAGCGAAGCCCAAGTTGGGTGACTCCCTCGGCCGGATACAAGTCCAGCCCCGGCCCGAAGCTACTGAAGGGTCGGCCGCTTCCCAGGCACACCTCGAGCGCACGGACTATTCGCCGGTGATTCGTCGGCTCCATCCGGCTGGCGGCAACGGGGTCGAGGGCGCTCAACTGGGCAAACAACCCCGCCACGTCGCGGTTCCCCTCCAGTTCGTCACGCAGTTCCGGCCACTGCCCCGGCAGGTCGAGACCGTCGACGACCGATCGAAGATAGAGACCGGTGCCGCCGACGGCGATGACCCGGCGACCCCGGTCTGCAACGTCGGCGACTGCGGCCCGCATCGCCGCCTGGTAGTCGGCCAACGTGAACAAGTCGGTGTGCGCCACCAGATCGATGAGGTGGTGCCGCACAGCCGCCTGCTCGGCGGCCGACGGCTTGGCGGTGCCGATGTTCATACCCCGATACACCTGCATCGCATCCACGGAGGCCAATTCCAATGCGGGAACCGCGTGGGCGGCGGCGAGGGCGACCGATGACTTTCCACTGGCGGTGGTTCCGACAACTGCCACCCCGACAACCGATGTCAGCTGGGCCCGAGCAGCGGATCGTTGGCGATCTGCGTCGACGGCCGCCATGGTCATTCGGCGATAACGGCGAGCCGCGTCTTGTGCGTTGCCATGGCGGCGACCTCGACAAACTCGCCCATCAGGTGGTGGGGCGCGGCAGACACGACATCGACCAAGGCATAGCTGCCGGTGCGCAGCGGTGCCGGCGACTCGAAGTGAACCAGCTTGTTCTGACGCGTCCGACCCGAAATCACCCCGGGGTTACGCTTGCTCGGGCCTTCGACGAGGACTTCCTCACGCCGCCCGATTCTGGCCTGATGCTTGAGCAGGGCACTGCGCTCGATGATCACCCGCAGCCGAGCGAACCGCTCGGTCACGACCGCCGGATCAATGAATTGATCCTCCATCGTGGCGGCCTCGGTGCCCGAGCGGGGCGAGTAAATGAAGCAGTACGCGTAGTCGTATTCGGCCACGGCGGCGACTTCGAGGGTGCGCTCAAAGTCGTCTTCGGTCTCGCCGGGGAACCCAACGATGATGTCGGTCGACACGGCGAGATCGTCGATGGCCGCGCGGGCAGCCACGAGTCGTTCGAGGTACCGCTCGGCGGTATAGCCCCGATGCATGAGCGCCAGCACCCGGTCACTGCCCGACTGCAGCGGGTAGTGCAGGTGCTCGCAGACCGTCGGGGTCTCGGCCATCGCCGCGAATGTCTCGGGCCGCATGTCTTTGGGGTGCGGGCTGGTGAAGCGGACCCGGCTGATGCCGTCGACCGCCCCAACGGTCCGTAGCAACTCAGCGAACATCGGCCGCAGCCGAACGTCGGTGTCTCCTGCGCCGCGTGCCGCCATGGCCAGATCACGGCCGTAGCTGTTGACGTTCTGACCAAGCAGGGTGACTTCGGTAACCCCCGCCTTGGCCAGCGCGGCGACTTCGCCGACGACATCGGCGAACGGCCGGCTGATCTCGACTCCGCGAACCGAGGGCACGATGCAGAAGGCGCAATTGTTGTCGCACCCGATCTGGATGGTCACCCACGCGTTGTAGCTGGTCTCGCGCCGGGCCGGGAGCGCACTGGGGAACAGCGCGTGGTCGTCGAGGACTGCCTCGTCGAAGATCTCGGTGATCGGCCCCGACGTGCGGCTTTGGGTAACCAACTCTGCGGCCCGGTGCACGTTGTGGGTGCCCATCACGACGTCGACGTAGCCGGCCTTCTTCATCACGACGTCGCGGTCTTTTTGAGCGAGACAACCAGCGACGACGATTTGGCGACCCTCGCGCTCACCCTTCCAGGTTTTGAGGTGACCGAGGTTGCCGTACAGCTTGTTGTCGGCATTCTCACGGATGCAGCACGTGTTCAACACCACCACATCGGCGTCGGCCTCGGACTCCACCGCGGTCATGCCGTCGGCGTCGAGCAAGCCGGCGATTCGCTCGGAATCGTGCTCGTTCATCTGGCACCCGTAGGTGCGCACCACGTAGGTACGGCCGCTCATAACACCCACCAGGCTACCCGGCTGGTTCCGCCCATCCCGGAGCGATTCCCGCCGGCAGGGCATCGTCCCACCAATCAGCCCGAAAACCACATCGGCCTGGGCTCCACCGCGAGAGTTGCAGCGAGCCCAGGCCAGAACGGAACGACTCGTGATCAGCCGATCTCGATGTCGATCGGCACGTCGTCGGCTTCGGTGAACTCGGGCGCCGGACCATTCAGCCCGGCCGCCGTCTTCACCTTCTCGGAGACTTCGACCATGATCTCGGGGTTCTTCATCAGGAAGCCCTTGGCGTTCTCACGGCCCTGGCCGAGTTGCTCGCCTTCATAGGTGAACCAGGCACCGGACTTCTTGATGATGTTCATCTCGACGGCGAGGTCGAGGACCGAACCCTCACGGCTGATGCCCTTGCCGTACATGATGTCGAACTCGGCCTGCTTGAACGGCGGCGACACCTTGTTCTTGACGACCTTGGTACGGGTGCGGTTACCGACGACCTCGGCCCCGTCCTTGATCGACTCGATACGACGGATGTCGATACGGACCGACGAGTAGAACTTCAACGCCCGACCGCCCGGGGTCGTTTCGGGCGAGCCGAACATGACGCCGATCTTCTCGCGCAACTGGTTAATGAAGATGGCGATCGTGTTGGTCTTGTTCAACGAACCGGTGAGCTTGCGCAGCGCCTGGCTCATCAGTCGGGCCTGCAGGCCGACATGCGAGTCGCCCATGTCGCCTTCGATCTCCGCCTTCGGGGTGAGGGCGGCCACCGAGTCGATGACCACCACATCGAGCGCACCGGAGCGGATGAGCATGTCGGCGATTTCCAATGCCTGCTCACCAGTATCGGGCTGTGAGATGAGCAACTGATCGACGTCGACGCCGATCGCCCGGGCGTAGATGGGGTCCATCGCATGCTCAGCGTCGATATAGGCGCAGATGCCACCGTTGCGCTGGGCCTCGGCCACAACGTGCATCGCCAGAGTGGACTTACCCGAGGATTCCGGGCCGAAGATTTCGACCACTCGACCGCGAGGCAAGCCACCGATGCCGAGGGCGATGTCGAGGGCCAGTGCCCCGGTGGGCACGGCTTCGATG
The DNA here is from genome assembly GCA_031398525.1 of Actinomycetes bacterium. GTDB lineage: Bacteria > Actinomycetota > Acidimicrobiia > Acidimicrobiales > Ilumatobacteraceae > JANMJD01. The sequence continues at coordinate 5,792 of JANNNL010000201.1, forward strand.
CCGAGGGAGGTCTTCTCTCCCATCCGCATGATCGAACCCTTGCCATATTGCTTGTCAATCGACGCAAGGGCCATCTCGAGGGCTTTATCGCGTGCGGCGCCGTCTGGGCTCATGGTGTTCCCTTTCCAATCGAACGACTCCGCTTGGGAGCCGCCGACCTTCCTGTGTTGTTGTGGGGGAAGCCGAGTCGCACGGCCCCGAATCAGATGTTTCGAACCCTACGCAAGGGGTGTGTCAGAGTTTCCCGGGCGGGCCGGGCATCACCGAATGACACGAGCGTAACTCCGAACCCCTGTTCGACGCAAGGATCAAACGAACAAATGTTTCGGTCCGCTCCGGGAACCCGCCAGGAAGCCGCAAGAGGCGACTCAGCTGGTACTCGATGAACTCGCCGCGGCGCCGGCCTCGGCCAACTCGACCGCATCGGGGGGCTTCATCGCCAACTCCGTGGCGGCCCACAACGTGCAGGTCAACGGGTAGATCGCAACCGGCACGATCGCAGCAATGGCGATCAACACACTGACCAGCGGGGCGACTGGCAGGTCGGGCAGCGTCGCGATGAATGTCGCAACCATGACCGCCGTCATCAACCCGAAGGTGACGATGATGTTCACCGTCATCGAGCCGGTCATGAAGCCGGGATTGCGTTCCCAGCGCAGCCCGCAGCGTGGGCACCGATCGCGACGGGAGAACCATCCGGTGAACCAGGCACCGGGCTGCGCGCACCAGGGACAGCGACGCAACATGGCCCGCCCGATCATCGTCGGGAACCCTGGACGGTTCCGATGAGCAGTCGAGCGAGCCATGCCACCACGTTACGAGCGCAGCGAATGCCAACCGACCGAGGGTCAGCGAATCGGGTGACGATGGGGGTCCGGGGGCGCAGCCCCCGTGCAGGCACGAGCGGGCCAATCGAGCCCGAGGTGATCAGGAAACGAGTTCGGCGACGAACTCGCCAAAGACCTCGGCGTACTTCATCGCGTCATCCTCGGAGTGCACCACCGAGATCAGCCATTGCTCATCGAGCCCCGGCGGCAGCAGGATGCCGCGGTTGATGCCGTGGATCCACTGGGCGAAGGCCAGGTCGAAGTCGGTTGCCTTGTAGTCGCGATAGTTCTGGATCGGGGTTTCGGCCCAGGTGATGCACCCCTTGGCACCGAATTGCACGGTATGGGCGGGCAACGAAACACCGGCCAGGATCGTTTCGATCGCGTCGAGCAGCCGCCGGTTGCGGTCGATGGTCGCCTGGGTCGCCTCGGGGGTGCACACCTCACCGAGCACGGCCTTGGCGGCGGCCATGCACAGCGGGTTGCCGTTGTAGGTGCCCAGGTGGAGCACCTTGCCGGCCGTGATCGTGTCCATGTATTCCTGCTTGCCGCCAAAGGCGCCCAGCGGCAACCCGCCGCCGATCGACTTGGCCAGCGCCACCAAGTCGGGCACCACCCCGACGGCCCCGGTCGCGCCGCTCCAACCGGCCGTGATACCCGTCTTGACCTCATCGAAGATCAACAACGTGCCGTACTTCTGGGTGATCTCGCGCACCGCCTGCAAGTAGCCCGGCTGGGGCATGCAGATCCCGATGTTCTCCATCACCGGTTCGACGATGAAGCAGGCCACGTCACCTTTCGAGAGCACCCGCTCCAAGGCTTCAGGGTTGTTGTACGGGATGACGATCGTGTCGCCGAGCACCGCTCGCGTGATGCCTGCGGTCGCCGGAATCGCCCGAGGCGAGTCGGCCGGACCGGCCTCGGAGATCGGCGGCTTCATCGAGATCATCACCTCGTCGTGGTGGCCGTGATATCCACCTTCGACCTTCACGAGCTTGTCGCGCCCGGTCACGCCGCGAGCGACGCGAATGGCGTCCATCGTTGCCTCGGTACCGGAGTTGGTGAACCGCCACATCGGCAGTCCGTAGCGCTCGGCGAGCATTTCCGCGACGTCGGCATTGGTTTCACATGGGGTGACGAACAGCGTGCCTTCTTCGAGCTGAGCGTCAATCGCGCGTCGCACCAACGGATTGATGTGGCCGGCAAACAAGGCACCGAACCCCATGTCGTAGTCGACATAGCGGTTGCCATCGACGTCTTCCATCCACGCATCACGGGCCCGGCGCACAACGATCGGGTGGGGGTCGTAGGCCTGAAAGCTCGACGGCACCCCCAGCGGAAGCACTTTGCGAGCACGCTCAGTGGCAACCTGCGACGCCTTGGTGCGGTCCTTGTAGACCTGCAACTCGCGAGCGGTGATCGCCCGAGCTCGTTCGATCAGCACATCATTGATGGAATCCGTCGGATTCATGGAACTCTCCCTACGAAATACGTTGCGATCAGGCTAGCTGACCACGGAATCCGTATCCACCGGCTCGTCGCCTCGTCGCACAACAGGAAAACTTGGTGGAGGTAGGCCCGATTTGTGGCAGAATCTTCGGGTCGTGTTCGCACGTCATGGTGGTCGTAGCTCAGTTGGTAGAGCTCCAGTTTGTGGTACTGGCTGTCGCGGGTTCGAGTCCCGTCGATCACCCCAGTCGCATCGGTTGTGTCCGGCCCCCAGTGGGCCGTACACTCCCGCCGCGAATACGCGCCTCTAGCTCAACGGCAGAGCAACGGACTCTTAATCCGCAGGTTCTGGGTTCGAAACCCAGGGGGCGCACCAGGTAGACGGCACTTTTCCGATCCACAGTCGATCAGCCGGACGGTTCGCGGCGGAGTACGGGTAGCTGAGCGGGCCTTGACCCAGCTGTTGGCCGAGGTCGAGCGCTCCAGTGGCGAGGGCTCGGTGCACGAACGTCGCAAGGTGACCGTGAGCGAGTTGCTCCGGCGGCATCTCGAGTCGTTCGAGGGCTCGCCGACGACCTTGGGTCGTACGAGATGATCGTCCGACTGTACATCGAGCCGACGATCGGGCGTGAGAAGCTCTCGAAGGTCGGCCCGCCGCTGGTCGACCAGCTGTACCAATATCTCGCCAAGGAACAGGGCCTCAGCGATTCGACAGTCCGCAAGGTCCACGCGGTACTGCGCGGCGCATTCGGTCGGGCGGTCAAATGGGGCTGGCTCGATCGCAACCCGGCCGCCAGTGTCTCGCCGCCGATGCCCGAACTCGCCGAGACGGTTATGCCCATGCCCGACCAGGTCGCCATGGCGATCAGCGCGGCCGAGGCCGACAACGTCGACTTCGGGATGTTCGTGCGGATGGCTGCGGCCACCGGGGCCCGACGCGGCGAGCTGTGTGCGCTGCGCTGGTCGAGCATCAACCTGGCGACCGGCGTGCTGCGGATCGATTCGTCGGTCTACGCCGTCAAAGGCGGCGGGAGTCGGGTGAAGGACACCAAGAACCACTCGAAGCGTGACGTCGCGCTCGACGCGATCACCGCCGGCGAGTTGCGTGCCCATCGCCGTCGTCTCGATGGGCGGGCTTCGTCGTGCGGCGTCGAGCTGGTCGCCGACGCGTTCGTGTTCACCGACGAGGCCGATGGGTCGGCCCCGTGGTTGCCGGACCGGACGTCGCATGCGTGGGAGCGGTTGCGCGGGCGGATCGGGGGATCGGGTTGGATGGGGTTCGGCTGCATGATCTGCGGCATTTCAGGCGACGATGCTGTTGAGGGCAGGGGTGCCGGTGGCCAACGTGAGCAAGCGCATCGGTCATCGGGACGCCGCCACAACGTTGAATGTCTACGCCCACTATCTGGAGGACATCGACCAACAAGCGGCCGACATCATCGGTGATCTCATCTCCGGCCAGCCTGCGTCGTCCGCGCCGACCGAAGGTCCGTCGGCCAGCTGAAAGGCCTCGCTGCGGTGGCCATCGGTTGCTCGGTCGGGCTGTCGAGCCACCGCTCGGTCCATCGGCGGGGAAAGTCGCATCTCGCCACCGAGCATCACGGGTGCGACGGGGAGACGGCCGTCCTTGAGCATGCGGTATACGGTCGCCGGCCCGACACCGAGGAAGGTTGCCGCGTGACGAACCGTGAGCAGCTCGCCGGCGGACTTCGTGGGCGTAAGTTCGATCGTTGTGCTCATCATGCCCTCCAGGGATTCCAACGACACCGGAGCGAAGAGCAGGGGCCGGTTCGACGGGCTGCGCCCCTTCGTCGGGTAGCAGCTGGCTCAGCGCTGCCAGATCGAGCGTGTACTCGGGGTCCTCGTGAACTTGTCCGTGGATGTCCGAGCAGGACTGTTGGACGTGATATCGGAATGGGAGCACGATCACCCGCATAACGGTGGATACCGGATGCTCGACTTGGCCGTTCCTGAGCGCGTCGTGAGCGTCCGTCGGCGGATTGCCGCCGTGGCGGGAGGTAACGCCGCACCCGAGATCCGCAAGCCCTCGCGAAGTGGCGCCACACAGGGCAGCCGGGGCGGCCCGCCAACTAACGCCGAGGTGGTGGGGGTGGTGGAGTCGACCGCAGCCCGCGCCACCGTGACGGCCTCATCCGGGTGACTTCGTTCCCCAGTCGCATCGTGCAGAGCAGCCAGGCGGGCGGCGAGATTGTTCTGCGGAAGCGGCCTTACCGGAGCTACATCCCGCGGGGCGAGGCCTCGAACGCTTCGACGTCTGCCGGGTCGCCCTGCACGACGACATGCACCTTGTCGAGGGGCCGGCCGAAGGCGTGGATCACGATCTCGCCGGGCAGACCGACGAGGATGACGCTTCGTTCACCCTTCTTGGCGACGATGTCGTCGCGCCCGGCGCAGCGCAACCTCACCCCGACCGGCGACTTGCGGAAGAACATGCGACCCATCATCTTGAACGGGTTCCACAACGCGTCGTCGAGTTCTTTGCTGGTTTCGCGTGGTGCCCACTCCGTATGGGCGCGGCGGATGTCTTCGTGGTGGATGAAGAACTCGGCCAAGTTGAACTTGTCGCCGACAACCGGGATCGCCGACACCGACAACATCGGCGGCCCGTCGCGGAATGTCTTGATCATCTTGTCCCACGGCTCAGCCTTGAACGACTCGGTCACGTGCTCGAGGTGCGTGCGAAGGAACGGCACCACGAGGCCGGCACCCGCGTCCGGACGGCGCTCGCGCACCAGCATATGGGCGAGCAGGTCGCGAGTGTTCCAGCCTTCGCACAGCGTCGGCGCGTCCGGCCCGTACTTCTCGAACGAATCACAGATCGCGGCACGTTCATTTGAGGTGAGGCTCATACCTCCAACGTACCCATCTCATCCACAGGTCGAACATCGCGTCGCGATCGGTCTCTGGCGTGGAAACCAAGATGGTCCGTCCGGCGAACAACGCACGCCAACCCGGCGGTGGGTAATGCCGCCACGGAAACAAGGAAACGTCGGATGAGTTATGCAAATCTTCGTTTTGCGGGCGCGTTGGGCGTCGTTGCTCTCGCGGGATGCGGAATACATACGCGTCACGTTCGTTGGGTCTGGCTCGGGAATGTGGCATTCGTCTCACCGCGTCAGCAGCCCGACACTGAACGTGACGTCAGGCACATAGGGATCTCTTGACCGGCTATGTCGGAGGCCTTACGGTGCTCCTCATAGTCGAGTCACGGCAACAATGGTGAGTGATTCCTGGGGGCATCATGAACCACTCCAACCGAGCTGGCTTTTCAATGACACAATCCGAGGGGACGTGAAGATGTCGATTCTTTCTAGTTTTAGCTCGCCGGGGCATCAAGCCGACGTTGACTTCGCCAACAATCCCGCTGGCTTGGCTGCTTTCCTCGAAACCTGGAACACGAACCTGACTTCATGGACGAATATAGCGATGACCGGGAACCCGTGGTCGAGTCGCAACGATGCTCCACGACCGTGGTACTATAATCCTCTGGTCACCGACATTCCAGATGGTACGGCGACGAATCCGATTCTGTGGTCCCCGTTTCCGGGTCGGCTCCTCAACTTCTTCGCCGATCCCGCTGCACCGCCGCATTTTCAGCTGACGTCCGAGCAGATCTATCAGCTTGCCGACACCGGCTTCTGGCCGGACGGCCTGGCTGCTCTCGGAGACATCCAGGTTCCGACGAGCCAGGAACTGTGCCCGACTACGAACTGGAATGGCAATCGGCAGGGCTACACGCCGTCGGGCTCGCGCGGTTGGCTGGATGAGTACTGTGAATGGAGCATTAAGCGCGACCCTGATGGTTCGATCCGTCAGATCATGTTCACGTGCGAGAACCCGGCGTACTATTTCAACCTTTGGCGTCATGATCCGCAGCTGGTGACCAAGCTGTATCAGGAACACATCAACCCCAACGTGGTCGAATCCGACTTGTATCTGTTGGATGCCGATGGCGCGCCGGTCCACGATCCGGTGCTCGGGTACTACGCCTACGACCCGACGAACAAGTGGAATAGTGGAACTGCCACACTGGCGGATAGTGGCGGAGCGATGCACCTGACCAGCGGCCCGAATACGCTGGCAGCCGAGATCTATCTGGCTGCCGCCGGAACGATCCCGCGACTGGTCGGCAACACCGACGCCCAGGCCCTGATCTGCTGCACGTGGTACGGCCGACCGCGCCGCAACAGCGATCCGCATATCGGACAACTCGCCAACCAGACAGCGAATCCGGCCACCGGCACCGGGTGGATGCTGTCGCTGAGCGACCCCGTCGGGCTCTACATACAGAGCCCGAATACGAAGAATTGGACGGTGCCCAGCGACCCATCGATCGACACCAGCACGTTCTGGCAGGTCACCCGCGGCCATGTCGCCGCAGCGGGGGACACGACGCCGGGCGACGACTCGATCCTCCGGGCGGTATTCACTGTCCCGGCCGGGCTGACTGCCTCGCAGATCGAGGTGTATGACCAGCACTCAGGGCAGAACGTGCCGCTGACCGCCGCTGGTCTGATCGCCCAGACCTTCCTGATCGCGTTGCGGGTGACTGCGATCGCACCGTCGGTCGCTGCTCAGACGGCGCGGGCGTGCGTGCCGTTCTCGGTGTCGATGGACGACCCGGCGCTCCAGCCCTGGCCAGTGCAGTTCCTGTCGTCCGTCGCATACAACGCCAACAGCGTCGACGATTCCCCGGCCTACATCAAGCCCGGCACCACCACCGAAATGGCCCTGGTCGTACAGGGTGGGACGGCCGACGCATCGATCGCGTTCTCGCCCCCCGATGGCATCTCCCCGGTCAATGTCAAGCAGTTCATCGGCGGGAACCCGAACGCCCCCGGACAGACGTCCGGCGGCTCGACGCAGGTCTACATCTTCGATCTGACCGTCGATGCCACCGCACCATTGGGGGCACGGATGATCCACGTCTGGAACAAGGACCGCACGGTCTTTCCGGATCAGCAGGTCGACGAGCCCGGCTGGCTGATCATCACCAACTGACGCCGGCACCACCCACCCGAGCGGTACCAGCACCAGGGGGATCATTTTGCGATTCGAAACCGGACTCATCGGATTCAAGGTGGCGGTGGCCTCGGCGTTGGTCGTGGCCGTTGCCTGCGAGCGTGAACAGACCTCGGGGTCGAACGTGACGTCTGGGTCGACCGCCGCCGAACCGCCGGCGGTGAGCAACAAAGATCTCGCCGCCGGTCAGGTCAGCGGTGGGGCCGGCGGTTGTGCACCCCCGATCTCGTCAGCGCTTCCATTCGACCTCGCGCAGAACTCCCAAGACAGCGTCAACTGCTTCGCATGGACCTCGTTCATCGCCCTCAACTGGCCCGCTGACCCGACCCAGAATGGCGTGCCAGACCCGAACGCGACGGCCAACACGTTTGGCGATCCGGCGGACCTCACCCCGACGGTGTGGGAGTCATTCAAACCGGTGCAGGAAATCTTCCTGCCCAAAGCGGACGCTCCGGCCCCGTGGAACTCGCCGAGCACCTTGCCGAGCGTCTGCGGGACGAGCAGCCTGGATGGCGCCGGCGGGTCGTCTGCCGTGGTGCTGCAGATGACTTCGAAGGCGAGCGGTGACGTGGTCACATCCGACGAGACGCTGTCCGACGAGATGCAGGCGACGCATCAGATGCTGATCGACCAAGGCTCGAAACCGGTGCGCTTCGAGAAGCGGGTCAACAAAGATGAGTTCGACTACATCGTCAACAACCAGCTATACGACGCCGATCAGCAGTATCAGGTAGCGACAACGAGAGGCTTGGTGCTCCCGGGGAGCGTTTCGTCCAGTGGTGGCAACGCCGGAACGGCCGGGGCGATCGAGATCAAAGCGGCGTGGCGGCAACTCGACAACATCCCCCTCAGCCTGCAAGGCCGATACAAGAAGATGATCGCGTATCTGTACGACCCGGCGTCCGGGACCTGCGATGGTCCCCACGTGATGGGACTGATCGCATTGCATATCCTGCGAAAGACGGCGACACTTCGCCAGCTGATGTGGTCGACATTCGAACAGGTGGACAATGTCGATGATGGTTTGACGCGGCCGACCGGGACCCCCTACAACCTCTACAATCCGGCCTGCAGTAGCGCACCCGGCGTCGTATCAACCTCGACCGCCACCCCCTGTGCAGTGAACCAGCCCCCGTCGTCCAGCAGCCCACCATATGCACCGGTACAAGTCCAACGTGAAGTGCCGATACCACAATCCATCCAAGTCCTGAATACCAGCGTCCAGACGGCAATCCACAGCACTAACCCTTTTTCCGTCTGGCAGTACTATCAATTGATCAATGTGCTCTGGCCAGAGAATGGCGGTGCCGATCCGGCTCCCAGCGCTTCTTGGCCGATCAGCCTGTTCAATTCGGGTTTCACCGATGTCGGTTCTCAACCGCTGTCCAACTCGGCCCTCGAAACCTACGTTCAGACGTCGACATGTACGAGCTGCCACGTCGACGCCGCCATCGCCCCAAGCACGAAGGCGTCGTGCACCCCGAAGCTGGCGTCCGACTTCAGTTTCGTTTTCGACGACGCAGACACGGCCACCGGGTTCCGCAGCGGCTGTGCAACGTCTGGCGGATAGTAAGCCGTTGATCATGGTGCAGCGCGCGCTTCCCACCTGGGACGAGATCCGGGTTTTGTTCCAAGGCGATGCCACTCAGCGCGGACCCGAAGCAGAAGTGGCCCGACGAGGCGCTCGAGCTGTTACGGACCTGGGTCAATCTGGGATGTCGACGCGACGCGGCGGAACCCGTCGCCGTGCACGAACTGATTCCCCCGCCACGTTCGCCCGCACGTGAGCTGCGAGTACGAAAGAACATCGTCGATCTATCCGACGCCGAGGCGATGATCAGCGGGCCGGTCCCGTATTGGAATTGGATGTCGCCCCACATCGGCGAGGACAGGCATCGCCACGGTGGCCTACCGAGCGCGTTCGCCGACGAGTCGTACCGGCATCCGGTCACCGGTGAGCTTCGGCCGACCCGCTGCGCTACGCCGCCGCCAAAGATGGCCTGAGCAAGGCCTACGTCGACGAACCATCACCGACCCCGTCGTGTCGTTTCGTGCAACGTGATCCGATACTCGGCCAAGTAGCTGGCTCGGACACCGATGCCCGCCACGAGAAGCTGAACCTGCTCACCACCTCCCAGCAGCAGGTACGCGACGCCTTTGCGATCCCGACATTCAGCAGCCCGCAGGGCAAACCCCGGATACGGGCCAACATCCCCGACCTTTCCCGCTCCGGACAGCGACTACACCTATCTGGGCGAAACCTTCGATGGCACCTACGAACAACCCCACGACAAGTACCACGGCTGGGTCGGGACCGCTCTCAGCCCTGACCAGGGAGTAGTACTCGGCGGAGTGGCCCGACAGGGCCGACAACGCCTACACCGCGTTCGACCGGGCCGCGGGTTCGACCCCTCGCTGCTCGGGCAGGTTCTCAAGGAAACGCGGTCCTGCGAGCACCCAACTCAGCGAACTCGCGAATCTGACGCTTACGCCCGACCTTCCGCTTGTATGGCCAGCCAACGCGCCTGGTTATCGGCGTCGTACGGGTGGTATCCGGGCTGGAGTCTGATCACGAGGCCACCAATACGCTCGAAGGCCACCTGCAGAGCCAGAGCGACGCGTTCACGCACATCTGCGGTCCATTCCCCGTCGGGAAGCCCGAGCACGTCGGTGGCCTTCCGACGCAGGACCAGAAAGTGGTCGTGTTCGCCGAGGCCTAGCTCCTCGGCTTGGTGGAGCACTTGAACCAGGCCGTGCTTGATGTCGTTCGCCGGCCCCACGCTCGCCACATCCATGGTCCAGCGCAGATCGTGGCCGAGAAAGAAGGCGTTCGCGATGTTGGTCGCCTGCCCCGGTGCACTTATGTCGGGCTTTTGCTCCGTAGCACGGATGGTTGCGATCTGTTCATCAAGCTGCGGCCAGATCGATTTCGCGAAGCGCTTTCCGACCGCAGCAGTGTCCATTCCGAGCAGGTCGCCGACTCGGAGGAAGAGCGCTTTCGAGCCCTCCATGTCGGCAGAAACACTTTGGAAGAGCCCGAGTGGGAATCTGAGATCGGCTGGCGGAAAATCGAGCAAGAAAGGAATGATCGACTTGCGCCACGTGTAGTAGAGGCCGGCCTCGAACGCGATCCACGGTGCGTCGGCGTTGCGATGCGTGAGACACAGGATCGCCAGGTGAGCTTTCCTGATCTCCGGCACGAGTGTGTTGGCCCATTGGGCGCCCGGCTCGATCCGGTCGGACATCCACGGCTCCACCCAATCTGAGAGCAGCGTCATACCGTCGGCCAGAGCGTTGGCAAGATGCCGGCTGGCCTCACCCGACCAACTCAGAAACACTCGCACTCGTTGATCGGTCTCGGTCATTGTGCCGTGTCAACCATTTTGTCTCGGGATTCCAGACGCCAGGCTGGAGTTACCACGGTTTGTCCACAATCGACCACGAGATACTGGCCGGTTACGGCCGTGAAATCGTGAGACATCGCCACAATCACGGCTGCTATGTCTTCAGGAACAGCGAGACGGTCGAGAGCGCTGCCGTGACGTAGCGCTGTGAAGTCTTTGGGCTGCGTCTGAGGGAAGCCCGTGGCGACCGTGCCGGGCACGACAGCGTTGATCCTGATTCCTGACGCTCCAAGTTCGGTAGCCATCGCTCGAACGAAGCCGAACATGCCGGCCTTCGCAGCGCTGTAGGCAGGAAGTCCGTAGTCGCGCAGCGCGTTGATCGACGAAACCAGGGTGATCGAGCGGTCGGGGGGACGTTCGCTTGTTGCTGATGCATAGCCGAGGAGTGGCAACAACGCCCTGGTCAGCGTGACATGGCTCGTCAAGTTCAGCTCTACCGACTTACGGATGCTTTCAACATCGGTATCGACGAGCTTCTCGAACTCCGATTCCAATGCTCCGCCCGCCAGGCTCACGATGTGGGGAGTGTCCCACCCGAGTCCCTCGATCGACGAACGCGCGTCCGCGATGTCGTCATCGTCAGTTACGTCAGCGGACAGCTGACGTAACAGCGGTGCGCTCCCCGCCCCGACCACGATCGGCGTTGAATCCTTGTCGATCACGATCACGCCGACGCCGCGCTCGAGGTATCGCGTTACCACTGCGGTCCCGATGGAGCCTGCACCACCAACAACGATCACGGCGCTGGGACGGTCGTTCACCCCTACATCGTCGCACGCCGGTCTATCGAAGCTCAAGGCACATCTGCGAACGTCGTGGCGTCTGATGGCCTCCTTTCAAACCGATACTATTGAAAAATGGGCCGCCACAGACGTGTCGCCGGAGATGGTCGCCGCGGTATCGGTGTCATCGACCAGTCATCCCCCTGCGGATCGCTCGATGCGGGCCCGAACTTCATCGACATCAGCGGCGTCGGGCGACACAACTTTACGGAGGCCGTCAGCTCGGTCGACGGTCCTGTCGAGATCGACGCCACAGCAGTCGCATCGATGTTGTCGTTCCAATACATCGTTGACGGTCGTTCGCTCGTGGCTCAGGTCAAGCGGCGGCCCTGGCTGGCGACCGTCGGTGGAAGCGAGGACCAGAACGACACGAGGTCGCTCGCACGGCACGGGCGTCGGGTCGCCATCCCGTCGGCCGCCGCCAGGGAGCTGCTCCATCACATGCGACGCGAGCTGGAGCACGCCTTCGGCGCGGCGCAGCGAATCACGTTGTTGCTGTCGGGCGGCCTCGACAGCCGGCTGGCCGGCGCCGTGCTAGTGGACTTGGCGCGCCAGGGCAAGGTGACCGATGACATTCGCGCTGTCACGTGGGGGATCCCGGAGAGCCGGGATCGTCACTACGGTTCAAGGGTCGCACGATGCATGAGGGTGAGTTGGATTCCAATCGACTTGGGCCCGGCAGACCTCGCGCGCAACATCGAGATCTCGGCTCGGGAACTAGGTGCCATGGTGTCACCGGTCCACCTCCATGCGGTGCATGCGGTCAGCCAGCTCGATTGGGGCCGAGGTGACAAAATCCTCGCTGCTACACTGGGTAACGGAGTTGGCCGAGGCACCTATCTCTATCGGCACCTGACATACACCCGATCGCCTGAGCCTGGCGACTGGCTCGGGTTGATGCGACCGGAAGCGTTCGCAACGGCGCGCGCCGATCTGATTGAGGACTTGGCTGCGTTCCGTCGACGCCTCGCAGGCCGGTCACCGGTCGCTGTTCACGAGTGCGAGATGCTCGCACACTACGTGTCCGGCACGTTGCTGCCGCTCTTCGAGGTGCTGGGGAGAATCGCAGCTCCGGTGCATCAAATCCTCTCAGACCCCGCGAGCTATCGGTTCCTGTGGTCGCTGTCGCCGCTCGTGCGAAATGGCTCCATGTATCGAAGCGCGCTGCGCCAATGCGGAATGGGGGTTGCCGAGATCCCGTATGCGCTGACGAACCGTCCTGTGCACCCGATGGCTCGACGCGAGCAAAACGAGTTCTCCCCTTTTGTCCATCGTTATCCGCGCTGGACGGCACACGAGCTCGCCGCGTCGCTGGACGATTCATTGTCGCGTGACTGGTTCGATTCCACCGAGCTGTTCGACGGA
>JANNNL010000224.1:0-3189 GCA_031398525.1 Actinomycetes bacterium
CGCGGGCTCAACCGGCTGCCCGGAGTCATTTTGATTTTCCGTCAAGTCCGGCGGGTTGAACCCTGTTCGCTCGCCAAGATGGAACGATGTCGCCGCGTATTTTGGTTACCGAAGAAATTGCCGATGCCGGTCTGGATCGCCTACGCACCGCTGGCTACCAGGTCGATGTTCGCCTTGACCTGTCGGCGGACGGCCTGCTCGACGCAATTCAGGGTGCTCAGGCGTTGATCGTCCGCTCGGCGACCAAGGTCACTCCCGAGGTGCTCGCCGCCGGCTCGGATCTGGTCGTTGTCGGGCGCGCCGGCATCGGCCTCGACAACATCGACGTCGAGGCCGCCACCCGCCGGGGTGTGATGGTCGTCAACGCCCCACAGTCGAACGTGGTGTCGGCGGCAGAGCACACCATGGCGATGCTCCTCGCCCAGGCCCGGAACATCCCCCAAGCCCACGCTGCGCTTGTTGCCGGCCGCTGGGAGCGAAGCCGCTGGGAGGGAGTTGAGCTCGCTGACAAGACGCTCGGCATCCTTGGCCTCGGCCGCATCGGTCGCCTCGTCGCCCAGCGGGCCGTTGCCTTCGGTATGCGCCTGGTCGCCTTCGACCCCTATGTCACCGCCGAACGGGCCCGCCACCTCAATGTGACGATGATGCCGCTCGAGCAACTCATCACCGAGTCGGACTTTGTCACAGTTCATCTGCCCCGTAACGCGGAAACCATCGGCTTGATCGGCCGAGAGATGCTCCTCAAGGCGAAGCCCAACCTGCGGGTGATCAACGTCGCCCGTGGGGGAATCGTCGACGAGGCCGACCTCGCCGAGGCGATTCGCGACGGTGTGATCGCCGGGGCGGCGCTCGACGTATTCGTCACCGAGCCGACGACGCAGTCGCCGCTCTTCGAGCTCGATTCGGTGATCGTCACCCCCCATCTCGGTGCATCGACCCGCGAGGCCCAAGACAAGGCGGGCGACACGATTGCCGACATGGTTCGCCTCGCCCTGGACGGTGAGTTCGTGCCGTTTGCCGTCAACATCGATGCCGCCGAGGCCAACCAGACCCTGCAGCCGTTCCTGCCGCTCGCCGAGCGGCTCGGCCGATTGTTCGCCTCACTCGTCGGCGGGGTGCCCGGCAGCATCGAGGTGTGCACCGAGGGCGAGATCGCCGAATACGACGACCGGATCATCGTGCTATCGGTACTCAAGGGGTTCTTTTCGGGAATCACCGATGGCCCGGTCACCTATGTGAACGCCCCACAGTTGGCCCGCGAGCACGGGCTCGAAGTCCGCACGGTGAACTGCACGACCTCCCCCGACTACACCAATCTGGTGACACTGCGCGGCGGCGGACACTCTCTGGGGGGCACACTTGTCGGTCGCCGTAGCGAGCCGCGCATCGTCGAGATCGACGGTCACGTCACCGAGGTACCGCCAGCCGAGCACATGCTGCTGGTCCATAACGACGATCGGCCCGGCGTGATCGGCATCCTTGGCACCCTGCTGGGCAACGCCAACATCAACATTGCCGACATGGACGTCGCCCGCACCCGTGAACCCGGCTCGGCGGTGATGGTCATTGCTCCCACCGAGGCGGTGCCCGACGACGTGATCACCGTGCTCGGACGAGCCCCTGGAATCACCAGCGTGCGCCAGCTCACCAGCGGATCATCAATCACGACGTAATCTCAACCACGTGCCTGATCCCGACCTTGAAGCCATCGAGCGATGGTTCGTCGGACGAGGGGTTCCACACTTCATCGACGACTACGCCGCCACGACCGACATCTGGAATCGGGCGATTCCGTTACTGGTGGCCGGATACCTGCTCGGCGGCCTGAACGCGCTCGACATCAAGCGGAGCCTGGGATGGAATGCCGCCGCATTCGGGGTGGTCGTCGTCATCCTCGCCGCAGCGTGGGCCATCACCAATCGGGTCCGCCATCGGCCGCTGTGGTCACCGCCGAGCATCATCGGGCCTGCAGAACTGGCGGTCTTCGTTATCGGCCCGGCGATTCCCTCGGCAGCCCTTGGTCAATGGCCCGATGCCGTCCAGACAGTGCTCGAAGGGCTCGGGGTGCTCTTGGCGATCTATCTGGTCACCAGCTACGGCATGATCCCGTTGACCGCCTGGGCTGCCCGACGATCAGGGGCGCAGCTCAAATCCTTCGGCAACGTCGTGGTGCGGGTACTTCCCCTACTCCTGCTGTTCATCCTGACGTTGTTCATCAACGCCGAGGTGTGGCAGATCGCCGGCACGCTCGAAGGTACGGCGTACTGGCTGACGTTGGGCATCTTCTTCCTCCTCGGGTCGGTCTTCGTTCTCTCTCGGTTCCCCGGCCTGGTCGCTTCGCTCTCCAACTTCGATTCGTGGGACGAGGTGCACGAACTACTCGCCAACACCCCGGCCGCCACCCTCCAGTGTCCCACCGTTGGCGACCCCGACGAGACACCAATCAGCCGGCGTGAGCGGTTCAACATCGGGCTCGTTTCAGTGTTCAGCCAGGCGCAGCAGATCACCCTGATGGTGGCGATGATGTTCGGATTCCTCGTGCTGTTCGGATTCCTCGCCATCCCGGCGACGACCGCGGCGGCGTGGACGACCTTGCCTGCCGACGGGGTCCACGTGCTGTTCCGCTTTGGGGCGCGTCCGATGGTGGTCACCGAGCCGCTGCTGCGCGTCGCCGGCTTCCTCTCCGCATTTACCGGCATGTACTTCACCGTCGTGCTCGCCACCGACTCCACCTACCGTGATGAGGTGGCCCAAGACGTCGCCCCCGAGATTCGCCAGGCGTTCGCGGTACGTGCCGCGTACTTGCACGCGATGACGCTCCGCCACACGCCAACCGCGGACGACCGCTAGCGTTTCGACCGACACCTCAATTCTCAGGGGAGAAGCACACGATGGCTCATGATTTCTTGTCCGACAGCTGGTTCGATGCAGTGAAGGAGCTGCGCGACAAGTACGCCGACGATGCGCCCAAGATTCCGTACTCGATCCGGATGAACCAGGTCATCACGGCCGCTCCGTTCGCCGACAACGACATCAAGATCTTCATGGATACGTCCGATGGCACGATGGTGATGGACAAGGGTGAGCTCGAGAACCCCGAGCTGACGCTGACGACCGACTGCTCACAGCTCGGCACACGCGACTCTTTGCCGGTCGGCTGGGACGGTCTGCCCGGCGCGGTCAACGAGG
>JANNNL010000246.1:0-5336 GCA_031398525.1 Actinomycetes bacterium
GTCCGAGAACGTGGCCAAGTGACCGCTCGCCTCCCACACCGCCGGCGGCGGCGAGAGGATCGACGCGTCGATCAACACGACGTCGTCGCGCTGCTGCACCATCGAACGCACCCAGGCGTCCTTCACGTTGCGCAGCATCAGCGAGCCGATCGGGCCGTAGTCGTAGCTCGACCGGAATCCGCCGTAGATCTCGGCCGACGGATAGACGAAGCCCCGCCGCTTCGCAAGGTTGACGATCTGGTCGAGTTCGGTCGCAGGCATAGCCCCGACAGGCTAGAACCCCGGGCAGCGTTCCGACTTGCCGTTTTTCGCCATGGTCGACGTGGAATGCTGTGGGTGATGACACAACGTGGGCGAATCTCCCTGGCAGTCGGACTCTCCATCTTCGCATTGGGTGCCTGCGGGAGCAGCGAGTCGTCGACGTCGACCACAACGACTCAGCCCGTCAACGCAACACTCGTCGGGACGTTGCCTCCGACGATCACCACGCTGCCGGTCGTGACGACTGTGGCGACGACGGTTGCGGCGGTCCCGTCGACGGAGCCGACCACTACCCCGCCGACCACGGTTGCTCTCACCGCTCCCCCATCTACGCCACCGGCCACCACCGTCGATCCGGCGACTGAGTTGATTCTGAGTGCTGTCGGTGTCGGGCCGCACCCCTTCGGCACCGGACCCATCGAACTCCTGGAAGATCTCAACGAACGGTTCGGACTTCCGCGGACCGACGAGGTCACCACCTTCGTCACCAACAACGGCGACTACATCAGTGAAGACGGCTGCTGTGGCTTTGTCGCAGCCGCAGGGCGCGAGGTGTGCTGGCCGAACGGGATGTGCGTCACCTTCGCCGGGCAGACCACCGAGAGTATGGGATTCGTGGGCTGGTTCTACCAAGGCGACGAGTTCGCCAGCCTCCGCTCTGCGGCCGGGGTGACCCTGGGGAGCAGGTGGTCGAATTTCCTCACGGCGATGACAGTGCTGCCCGGCGGTTGCTACACCACTGGCTCGGGCACGACCAACGATGGCATCACCCTCGATGTGATCGGCGGAGACTTTGCGACCGTCGCCGACGACGGGACGTTCAACACCCTGCTCCCGGCGCCAGAGGAAGTGACCGTGATCGCGATGAGTTCCGGCGAGCACATTTATGATCTCGAAGGCGACTGCTAGTCGCTCGCCCCGCCAGGTAGCGAGGCCAGCGCGGCCACGGCGGAACCACGGGCCCCGGCCATGTCTCGGTCGGGAACGAGTGAGAACGCAACGTTGCTCTGTTCCGTCCGCAACCGGGTGTGGTGGCGGACCGTCGCCAGGAACCAATCCCGAAACTCCGGCTCGGCCTCGACCACACCGCCCCCGACAAAGTACGCATCGGGGTCGGTGAAGTTGGCGGCGATCGTGAACAGCGCGCCCAACGCCATCGCCTGTTGCTCGAAGATCTTGCGAGCCATTTCGTCACCGCGTTCGCCCAGACCACGAACCTTTTTCGCCGCGACGGAAGGGTCAACACCGACCAACTCGTGATCGGGATAGCGACCCAGCCAATACGGCAGGAGGTTGAGCCGAATCCCGGTGAGCGAGGCCACGCTTTCGACGTCACCGACAAAGCCACAGTTGCATGCCGGTACAGGCTGGTCGGGCCCGAGCAGCCCCTGCATCGGAATGTGAACGTGGCCCAACTCGCCGGCCATGCCCGCGGCTCCCTTGATAATGCGACCTTGTTCGATGACGCCGCCGCCGAGACCGGTCCCGACGATTGCCGAGACCGACGATCGCGACGCGGATTCCTCGCCGAAGAAGGCGTGATGGGCGTACAACGCGGCGGCGTTTCCGTCGTTGGAGTACACCACGGGAAGCCCGGTGCGGCGTTGTAGTGCGGCGCGGATGTCATATCCCCGCCAATCGGGGTGGCCGAGGTTTGTGCCGCCCTTCGCTGCCATGACGCCGTCAGCGCTGGCGGGCCCGGGCGTATCGAGACCGATAGCACGGACCAACGCCCGATCGACGCCAGCCGTGGTCAGCCCAAGATCCATTGCTTCCACCAGCGACTCAACCGCCCGGACCGGACCCTCGGTGACTCGGCTCGGGACTTCGAGCATGTGCGAAATCAGGTAGGTGCCATCGTGGGCCATCACCGTGACGTTGTTACTGGTCCCACCATTGTCGATTCCGACAACTACGAACGCTGGACTGCTCATTGTCCCCCCGTGACTCCACCGGCCGCGGACGCGCAGACCGAGACGCTCGTCAGGCTAGACGTGGCCTCTGGGGTCTGCGCGAACCGTTCGTCATTGTGATCGTGACCGTCGAGAACGCGCGACTTGCGACAACTGATCTCGAAATCGTCATCCTTTCTCGAACATCGCCACGGTACGTAAGCGACGATCGAGGTGATGTTCGAGCGCGGCGGTGGCGTGATGGGCGACTTCCGATGCGGCAGGACCCGCCGGCTCATCGAGGGCCGCGTTCAATCCACCGCCAAGAATCATGCGCATAATGCGCAGCGCCTCAGCGGAAATGGCCGAGCCGCGGCGGCAATTGCGACACAGAATGCCACCCTCGCCAAGATCGAAT
Source organism: Actinomycetes bacterium (assembly GCA_031398525.1). Taxonomy (GTDB): domain Bacteria; phylum Actinomycetota; class Acidimicrobiia; order Acidimicrobiales; family Ilumatobacteraceae; genus JANMJD01. The sequence continues at coordinate 2,572 of JANNNL010000246.1, forward strand.
GCCACCAGGTTCTCGACGGCATCGCAGCTGACACAGGCGTCGAGTTGAGGACGAACACCTTCGTTGGCCAGGACCTTCCAGAAGAACGCCGGCACGACCAATGGTGACGGCCGAGCCTCGAGGGTGCGCAACGCGCCAACCAGCATGCGGTAGAGGTGGGGCGCGGGCTCCCGGTCGAGACTCATCTGGTCGACCGCTTCGAGCAGGGCAATTCCCTGGGTCAGCGAGTCAAGATCGTCGAGCAAGGTCGCCCGCGAGTCGATCGATTCGGCCTGACTGACGATGTCGAGCTCTCGCCCCTCGTACAACAGCAGGCTCACATGACACAGCGGTTCGAGACGGCCGCCGAAGCGGCTCTTGGTCTTGCGGACGCCTTTGGCGACAGCGCGAACCTTGCCGTGCTCGGCGGTCATGATCACGACGATCCGGTCGGCTTCGCCGAGCTTGTAGGTGCGCAGCACCACCCCGGTGTCGCGATACAGACTCACGACCGCCCGGCCGATCTCACGTCTCGATACCGCCGAACCGTCGATTGCGTTCCTGGAACTCGACGATCGCCGCAGCGAAGTCTTCCTTGCGGAAGTCGGGCCACAACGTCGGGGTGAACACCAGCTCTGAATACGCCAGCTCCCACAGCAGGAAATTCGAGATGCGATACTCGCCGCTGGTGCGCACCACCAGGTCGGGGTCGGGCATATCGGGGTAGTAGAAGTGCTTGCGCAGATTCTTCTCGTTGACGTCGTCGGCCTTGGCCCCGTCGGCGACCATCTGGCGCACGGCGTCGAGGATCTCGGCGCGGCCGCCGTAGTTGAACGCGAACGTCAGCGTCATGGTGCGGTTGTTCTTCGTGAGCTCCATCGACTCGTCCTGCTCCCGCATCAATTTGCGGGGCACTCGCCAGTCCCGACGGCCGGCGAAACGGATGCGAACGCCCTGCTCGTGGAGCACTCCTCGACGGCGGGTAAGGATCTCGCGGTTGAAGTTCATCAGGAAGCGAACCTCGTCGATCGGACGCTTCCAGTTCTCGGTCGAAAAGGCGTAGACCGTCAGCCACTTCACGCCAAGGTCGAGCGCACCCTCGACCACATCCCACAGTGCTTCTTCGCCTGCGGCATGACCCTCGGTGCGCTTTAAGCCCTGTCGTTGCGCCCACCGCCCGTTGCCGTCCATGACACAGGCGACGTGCGCCGGGATCTTCTTGGTATCAATGCCGGACTTCCAGTCGCTCACGTCGTCCGACAGTACCGCCGGTAGGGTCGCGAACTGATGACGCCCGACCAAGTGGTCCTCGCCGCCGGGCGTATTACCGCCGCTCTCCCCACAGCAGAAGACCGCCCGGGCCAGATGGCGATGGTCGCCGGGGTGGCCAACGCTCTCGAACAGCGTCGTCATCTCATCGTTGAAGCCCCCACCGGGGTTGGCAAGTCGCTGGGTTACCTGGTTCCCGCCGCCCTCAGCGGCCGAAAGGTCGTGATCACGACCGCAACGAAGGCGCTGCAAGACCAGTTGGCCGGCAAGGACCTGCCGTTCCTGGTGTCCCAGCTGAAGCAAGATCTGACCTTCGCCGTGCTCAAAGGGCGGTCGAACTACCTCTGTTTGCAGCGTCTGCGCGAGGTGCAATCCACCCAGGAAGGCCAGCTTGAGCTGGAAGAGCTGACCACGACCATCCGGGCCGAGGTGAAGAAGTTGGCGACGTGGGCTGCTTCGTCGCCAACGGGTGATGCCGCCGAACTCGACTGGTCGCCGAGCGATCGGGCCTGGCAGGCCGTCAGCGTCTCGTCGGACGAATGCCCCGGCGCGACCGCTTGCCCGATGGGTGAATCGTGTTTCGCCGAACTCGCCAAGCGACGAGCGGCGGCGGCCGATATTTTGGTGGTGAATACCCACCTCTACGGCCTTGACGTGGCGATGAACGGCACCTGGTTGCCCGAGCACGAGATCGTTGTCGTGGACGAGGCACACCAGCTCGAAGATGTCATGTCCGACACGGTTGGCATCTCGATCGGCATCAACCGGTACTCGCGCACGGCAGGAGCGCTGCGCCGAATCATCGTCGATCCGTTGATGATCGCCTCGGTCGCCGACGACGCCGGGGCGCTGCGTGCGGTCCTCGCTCCCCTGCTCGGCACCCGACTCCCCCACCCGCTGCCCGACGTGGTCGTCGACACCCTGGTCAACTCCCGTCGACACCTGGAAGGGGCGATGGAAGCGTTGCGAAGTATCCAGACGACGAACGACGACGCCAAGCAACGGGTGTTGCGCGGCCAGCAGCTGTCAGGACGGTTGATCGAACACATCGACCAGGCCGTCGGCTACGGCTCGAACTCTGTCGCGTTCGTCGCCGGGTCACCGGAGCACCCACGGCTGGAGATCGCCCCGCTCGACGTCGGGCCGACGCTCAACGAGGGAGTGTGGGCCAAGCGAACGGCGATCCTGACCAGCGCGACGATCCCCCAGCACCTGGCCCAGCGGGTCGGCTTGCCGCCGGCGATGTTCGATGAGTTGACCGTCGAGAGCCCGTTCGACCTGGCCACCAACGGGTTGATCTATTGCGCCATGCACCTGCCCGATCCGCGTCATGCCAACTTCGCGGCCGCGACCCATGCCGAACTCGAAGCGCTGATCACCGCAGCGGGCGGGCGGACACTGGCCCTGTTCACCAGCTACAAGGCCATGGATGCCGCAGCGGACGCGCTGCGCGACAAGCTCCCGGTGCGGGTGATTACCCAGCGTGAGCTGCCCAAAGGAGCGCTCGTTCGCGAGTT
>JANNNL010000545.1:0-14767 GCA_031398525.1 Actinomycetes bacterium
TCTCCGCACCCAACGCGAACCATTCGTCGCTGACGCACGAGAAACCTACGGGCCAGCATGCGGTACCGAACGACTCACCGGACAACCAGCGGCCTACCTCACCACAAAGCTGGGCCGAGACCTACCGAAGCGGTTCGGTCAGCCGAGTGGGACGAGGCCGGCGATCGGGCCGAGGTCAGGTGGGAGATCGACGCGGGAGAGGATCTTGCCGGCGGCCGAGAGCTCGGTGATGCTGTCGGAGCCACCTATGAGCACCGTGTCGATCGGTGTGGCCGCGATCGCATCGACCGTGTCGGCCCAGTTCACTGCTGATGTCCCGGCCAACGTCGTTCGATCGAGCCAGGTGATCCGGTGGTTGAGGGGGCTGATCAGGCGATCGGCCGTGGCGGTCATTGCTGGTGCTGCATCGCCAGCAGAACCGAGGCTGGCCACCCGCCCGGCTTCGGGAACTCGAGCCGGGTTGAGGATGTCGTCGATCACGTACTCGGCAAGCGGACCGTTGGCCGATCCGACGTAGAGCTTCGATCCGTCGGGGGCGAGCGCCATGCTTCCGGGCACTCGGTGCAGTTCCAGTTTCCCGGGAACGTCGAGGCACCACACGCCGTCGACAAAACCGAGGGTATGCACGAAAGCGTACGTGCTGTCATCGGGGTTCACCCCGCGGTACAACGTGAACAGCAGGCCGTCGCGCTCGGATGTGACGTGGGTTCGAGCAAAACCCGTCATCTTTTCGTCGACCGTCTCGCCCTTGCTGCGCAGGTTCGACGGCAGCCCGAGTGCTCCCGTGGCCAGTTCGATCACCCGCACCCGATACGCCCGCGGGGCCTCGGGGTCGAGGAACCGATCGAGGTACTCGATGACGAACAGTCCGAATGGCAGCCTCGCCGATGGCTCCCAGGCGTTGGCGAAGCCTTCCGGGAAGAGTTCCACCTCGTAGGTCTGTCGGAAGCGTTCGCCATCGGCCCCGGCAATCACGATCTCGGTGCGACCGGCCTCAGGGGTCGCGGTGAGCGCGACGATCTGAGCGCTCGGATCGAGCGCGGTCGCGGTGAGGGTCCCGTCGATCAGGGTTGGGGCGGTCGAGACACCGGTCGTGAGATCGTGCCAGGTCAGCTCGGTATCGGAACCCACGGTGTTGAACTCCACGGCCGAATGGCCGTCGGCGGTCACGAGTGCATTCATCGAGTCCGAGGCCTGACCGCCGCGGATCACCGTCAGCCGTCCGTCGGCACCGATCAGTGCCACCGGGGGCATGGCCTGAGGTGCCGCGGCCAGGGTCGGTTCTACAGCAACCGGCGCCACCGACACGGCGAGGTCTGCCGCTGATGCCATGGTCGCCGCTGATGCCACGGCCGCCGCTGATATCACAGTCGCCGCTGCTATCACCGGCACGGTCGGCGACACGACATCGGAGATCGGCACCGCAGACCGGGAATCTTGCGTGCTCCCGCAACCGATCAGCCCGGCCACCAGCGATCCGGTTACGGCAGCGGCGACCATGATGCGGGGTTTGACGAACATGTCGACCAATACACCGCTGACAGGCGGAAGGTTCCCGCCCGCTGGGAGCGGCCGTCAGATGAACGATTCGGCGAGCGCAACCGCGACGTCTCGGCCGAGGGCCGTCTCGAGCCGGTAGGTGATGTCACCGACCGCCCACAGGACCGTGTTGCCGGCGAGTTGCGCCGTGTCGGTGACCACATTGCCGTCGGCCCCGATCAACACCACCACGTGCGCCGGACCCGAGATGAACAGGCCGTCGCCACCACCGACCCTGACACTCTCGACGAGTGGTGGCTGGTCGCCGGCGAACTTCCCGAAGTAGCCGCGGTCGAACGAACTCCGTGACATCCACAGCCGGGCCCCGACCCCTGGCGTGCCCGTCGGCGGCGCGGATGACGACACCGACCAGGTGGCGATCAACGTGTCGGGCAGTGGGCTCTGGACGGCCTCGACCCTGTCCGGCGCGCCGAGCACCGAACTTGACGGAAGCTCCAGCCCGGTGACTCGTTCCGCTTCGACGAACGAACCCCCGATCGACTCCGACGACACGGGGAGTGGCCCCGGGAACGTCACGGGCACCACGGTTTGCAGCGTGGTGTCGAGCGAGAGGTGGACGACACCGATGCCGAACCAGCGGGCGACGGCGCGGCGGGGAGCCGGGACAGCCACCAGGATGGCAACAACCGCGGCAACGGCCACGGCGGGAACGGCCCAGCGATGGGCGGCAAACCACGGTGTGACCCCTTGAACGTGCCGCTCCGGCGGATCCGGCGACTGCGCCAAACGGGCGAGGATGAGCCTCGGCATCTCGTCTCCGCGCACCTCGATCGCCGCCGCTGCCGCCACCAGCCGCCGTTCAACGTCGGCAATCGACAAGTCGCCCGTCATCGGGTCACCCCGACGCCCAATTCAGTGCGCAGCCGGGCCAGGGCGCGGGAGTGACGCGACTTCACCGTGCCGGGGCGACAGCCAAGGACTTCGGCCGTCTCACCTTCGGTCAACCCTGCGAAATATCGACAGGCGATCACCGAGCGGTCGGCCGACGACAGCGTGCCCATTGCCCGCAGCACCCCGGCGAACTCGTCGGACGCGATAGCGCGGTCCTCCGGGTCGTCGGCGGACGCGGCCGGCAGACTGCGATCGGTCGCCCTCTGACCGAGGGCCGAGCGCCGACCGGCCGAGCGCCGACGATTTCGGGCCTCGTTGGCGATGATCGTCATCGCCCACGGCCGGAAGCTTGCCTCGGCCCGGAAACGCCCGAGGGCCAGATACGCCTTCACAAACCCCTCCTGCACCACATCGTGAGCCTCGTCGATCGATCCGCACAGTCCGGCCGCAAGCCGCAGTGCACCCTGTTGATGGCGGCGAACCAGTTCGCCGAATGCCTCGTGGTCTCCTTGTTGGGCGCGTTCGACCAATGGGGCGTCGGGATCACTGACCGCCCCTTCGAGCTCTGCGGGTCGTCGACCAAATTTCAACAGTGGACTTCGTTCATTGCCGGTCTGACTCCTTCATACACCGCGCAGGTACAAGTGGTTCCGACGTCGGCATGCGAAGATGGTGCAGTGCCTGTTTCTCGCCCTGCGTCCCCAGGCGCGTCCCGGACCCGACGCTGGACCGCGCCGGTCATCGCGCTCGCCGCGATCGTTGCGCTGACGGCCTGCAAAGTCGACGCGACGGTCGAGTTCACCACCGATCGAGCCGGTGTTGGCGCGGTCGTCGTCTCGGTCACTGCCGACGCCGAGGTGGTGCAGGCCGCTCCCGAGTTGACTGCCGACATTCGAGTCGCCGACCTGCAGGCCGCCGGGTGGATCGTCGAGGGGCCAAGCCCACAACCGGACGGCGGATTGTCGCTGGTGCTCCGGCGACCGATCACCACGCCGCAGGACGCCACCGCGGTCCTCGAACAACTCAGCGGGCCCGACGGGCCATTCCGCAATCTGGTCGTCACCCAACAGCGCTCGTTCGCCAACGTGACCACCAAGGTCACCGGGGCGATCGACGTGACCCGGGGTCTATCGGGGCTGATCGATGCCAATGTCGCTCAGCTCCTGGGCGGCGAACCGTATGCACAGACGTTGCTCGATCGGAATCTCACCCTTGACCAGGTCTTCGGCTTGCGGTTTGTGGCCACGACTCCCGGGGTCGTGCAGACAACCGACGGTGTGACCTCGCCGACAACGGGTGCTGGACTCGATCTTCTGTCGATGGTCGAATGGCGGGCGATCATCCCCGCTTCGGGACCGCGCCCGATCAACCTTGAGTCGGCGCTGCGCGACCTTGGGGCGCAGAACGCTCGACGGTGGCGCGACTTCACCCCGTGGGCCGCCGCGGCGTGGGTCGTCTTCTTTCTCGGTGTGGTGCTCCCGCTGGTCCACCTCGTCACCCGCAGTCGGCGTCGCCGGGAACTCTGACGCATCCCCGGCGTACTGTCACCTCCATGGCCAAGCTCCGCGTTGTCTATCGCTGCACCGAGTGCGGCGCGACCGAACCCAAATGGGGCGGCCGGTGCAACGCGTGCGGAGCGTGGAACACCCTGTCGGAAGAACTCGATGCGCCCGGGGGACGGAGCCCGGCCGGTTTCGCGCTGGCCCCGGCTACCACCCCCACCCGCATCGGCGAGGTGTCCACCGCATCGGCGGGGCCGCGCCCCACCGGGGTTGGCGAACTCGACCGGGTGCTCGGCGGCGGCCTGGTACCGGGCTCGGTCACCCTCGTCGGCGGTGAACCGGGGGTTGGCAAGTCCACCTTGCTGCTCCAGGTGCTCTCGTCGTGGCCCGGACGGGCGTTGTACGTCACAGCCGAAGAGAGCGCCCAACAGGTTCGCATGCGCGCCGATCGACTCGAAGCCGTTCGCGACGATCTCTGGCTGCTCGCCGAGATGTCGCTGCCCCGCATCATCGCTGCCCTCGACGACCTCAAGCCTGAACTGCTCGTCGTCGATTCGATTCAAACCATTGCCGATCCGGAGGTGGCCTCAGCCCCGGGCACCGTGGTGCAGGTCCGCGAATGCGCCCATCGGCTCGTGCAGGAGGCAAAACGTCGGGGCGTCGCCGTCGTCCTTGTCGGTCATGTAACGAAGGAAGGCGGCTTAGCCGGGCCGCGAGTGCTCGAACACGTGGTCGACACGGTGCTTACCTTCGAGGGCGACCGACACCATGCATTACGTCTGCTTCGCGCCGTCAAGCACCGATACGGACCGACCGAGGAGCTCGGCCTGTTCGAAATGCGCGAGTCGGGGCTGGCGGGAGTTCCCGACGCCAGCCGAATGTTCCTGGCCGACCGGCACGCCGGTATCGCCGGGTCGATCGTCGTACCGACCATGGAAGGGCATCGACCCGTCCTCGTCGAACTCCAAGCCCTGGTCACCGGCTCGAACCTTCCTCAACCCCGGCGTTCGGCCCAAGGACTCGACCAGGGCCGGCTGTCCATGCTGTTGGCGGTACTCGAACAACGTGCCGATGTCTCGTTGGCCAAGTCCGACGTCTTCACTTCTGTCGTCGGCGGTATCCGACTCAACGAACCAGGGGCAGACCTGGCGGTGTGTTTAGCCGTGGCCTCCGCATACCTCAATCGGCCGTTGCCCGAGGGTCTGGTGGCCTGTGGCGAAATTGGGCTGGGTGGCGAAGTCCGCCAGGTCGGCCACACCCCCCGGCGACTTGCCGAGGCCGCCCGGCTCGGGCAAACCACCGTGCTCTGCCCGCCGTCGGCACCCAATGGGGTCACCGGCATCGCCGTTCGCCGAGTCGCCACGCTCAGCGAGGCGCTAGCCGCAGCTGGTCTTGGCCCACGACGCTGATTCGGGCGGAACTGTCCGTAAAATTCGGAGATGCCCAGCTCCGCACGTGCTCGAACCGATGCGTTCCATTCCGTGCTGGCGCAGGTGTCGCCCGGTACTCCGCTGCGAGAAGCCCTCGATCGAATCGTGCGCGCCAAGATGGGAGCCCTCGTCGTCATCGACGACACCGCCGAAGTGCTCAGCCTGTGCTCGGGCGGCTTCATGCTCGACGCCCCGTTCAGCCCCCAGCGACTGTCGGAGCTCGCCAAGATGGACGGCGCGATCATCCTCTCGGGCAGCGGCGGACGAATCGCCCGGGCCAACGTCCATCTGGTGCCCGACCCATCGGTGCCGACCAGCGAAACCGGCACTCGTCACCGCACCGCGGAGCGCGTGGCCCGCCAATTGATCAATATCCCCGTCATCTCGGTCAGCGAAGAGATGGGCGTGCTCACCGTGTATGTCGGCGACAACAAGCACGTCCTGCAAGAGATCCCCCGGCTGCTCGACAAGGCCGGCCAGGCTCTGCAAACCCTCGGTCGCTACAAAGAGCGGCTCGAAGAGGCCGGCAACAGCCTCGCAGCGCTCGAGGTCGAAGACCTGGTGACGCTGCGCGATGTAGCGACGATGATTCAGCGAAGCGAGACGGTGCGGCGCATCGCCGATGAGATCGAGACGATGATCGTCGAGTTGGGAGTCGATGCCCGCCTGCTGCGCCTGCAAGTCGACGAGTTGTACGGCGAAACCCCCACCGATCTTTCGCTCGTCATTCAGGACTACCTGCCGGTCGACTCCCACCGCCGCGCTCCCCACGTGATGACCGACCTCGCCGCGCTCACCGACGACGATCTCATCGACGCCCGAGTTGTCGCAGCCACCTTGCGCCTCGACAACGCCGAACTCGACCAGTCCGTCCAACCACGTGGTTACCGGCTGTTGTCGGAACTCCCACGGATGAATCCCGACATGATCGACGCTGTCGTCGGCCGATACGGAACGCTGATCAAGCTGCTGCGAGCCTCCACCGACGATCTCGCCTGCTGCCCCGGCATCGATGCCGATCGGGCGCGGATGATCAAGGAGGGCCTGGCCCGCCTCGCCGAGGAAAGCATCCTCGATCAATACGGCTGAACCCGGCCGAACCCGGCCGACGTTCGGGCCAGGTCACTCGGTGACTGGAGTCGTACAGTGACAAGGAACCAGGCCCGCCAGGAGGTTCCACCATGACCAGCACATTGACGCTGATCGACGGCCAGACTCGTCACGAAGTCGTCGTCGGCGGTTCGCCCGACAATCCGGTGATCTCCCCCAGCGAGCTGGGCTGGGAGCTGAAGCCCGAGGGTCTCTGTCGGGGTGATGTCTGCGTGCCGCTGCGAAACACGGTCGCCGACGAGTTCGGTGGGCTGCGACTGGCCGACCTCGCCCGCCTGATCGGCCGCCCCGCAGTGGTTGACGGTGCACGATCGATCGCCGCCCTCGGGGTAAGCGCTGCCACCCGTAGCGAGCAGTTGCGCAGTCTCGCCGCCCCCAATTTCACGTTGCCCGATCCATATGGCAACCCGGTCTCGCTCAGCGACTTCGGGCGCCGCAAACGGCTTCTGCTGGCCTGGAGTAGCTGGTGAGGCTGTCGATTTGAGCTGCCCGTGTGGCAGCAACTCAATGATGAACTCGCTGCCGACGGCTTCACGGTGATCGCCGTTGCCCTCGACCCCGATGTCGCCGCGGTGCGCGAATGGTCGGCCGGGCTGACGATCCCCGTGGTCATCGACGCCGACTTTACGGTTGCCGAGGCCTACGGAATCGTCAACGTCCCCGCCTCGGTATGGATCGACGAGAACGACAGCATCGTGCGGCCGGCCGACACGGCAATGGCCGACGACCGGTTCCGCGCCTTCACCAATGTCGACTCGTCCGTCCACCACGACGCGTTGCGCGCATGGGTCCGCGACGGGGTTCGCGATCTCGACGATGAGGCGGTGCGCGCCTTTGTCGAACCGCCGTCCGATGAGTTGGTCCAGGCCCGGCTGCACCGGCAGATGGCGCTCGCGCTACGTGACCGAGGTGACGACGAGGGAATGCTCGCCCATCTCAACGCCGCCGAAGTGCTCGCCCCATGGGACTGGACCATTCGACGGGGCAACATGCCGTTACGCGGTGACGACCCCTTTGGCCAGCCGTTCTTCGACTTCGTGACCGAGTTCAACGACGCTGGACGGCCCGGCTACTTCCGGCTGCGTACCGGCCTCGTGGAGTCCTGAACTGCCCGCCCACCCCTTTCGACCGCTTCGCCATCGCGCCGTCCGCCTGATTTGGGCGGCCGGCGTGGTGTCGGACATCGGCACATGGGTGCAGTTGGTGGTCGTCGGGAGTCTGATCGCTCGCGATACCGGCAGCGCGCTGCTCACCGGGTTGACCGCCTTGGCCACATTCATGCCTCAGGGGCTCGCCGCTCCAGTGGGTGGGTTGCTTGCCGACCGCTACGACCGCTCGCGAGTGTTCGTCGGTGGGCTGACCGGCCAGGCCGTCTTCACCGCCGGACTCGCCGTACTCATCGCCTCGGGCCAGCGCCAACCGCTGATCCTCACCGCGGCGATCCTGTGTTCGAGTGCATGCGGTGCGCTCGGCGCTCCGGGCTATTCGGCGATGCTCCCCGACCTCGTTCCACCCGACGAACTCATGGCGATGGTGTCACTCGGCATCTACTCCTGGAACTCCGGGCGAGTGATCGGGCCACTGTTCGGCGCCTTGCTGAACGCAACGGTCGGCCCGGCGTGGACGGTTACGTTCAACGCCGTGACGTTCGCCGGGATGGCTGCAGCGGTGCTGACAATTCGGCGGCCGTTTCGACCCCCGCCGTCGTCCCCGGCAGGAGTGCGTCAACGACTCGCGGAGGGGTTCCAATCGGTTCGTCAAGTCCCCGCGTGTCGGTTTGGGGTGGCCGTCATGATCATGCTCAACCTGACCGTTGGGCCATTCATGGGGCTGCTGCCGATCTACGCCGTCAAGGTGTTCAACGGTGGCATCGGCTTGACGGGGGCGATGAGCACTGTCCAGGGCATCGGGGCGATCACCGGCAGCCTGATCTTCACGGCGCTCGCCGCCACCCGCGGCCCATCCAGGGTGATGCGTGTCGCCGGCGTCGGGTTGCTCTCGGCCTACGCGCTGTTCGCGCTCGCCCCCGTCCCGTGGATGGCGTGTGTGGCGATCGCCGGGCTTGGGGCCGGGGTGTCGAGTACGTTCGTGACAGCCATGGGCATTATCCAGCGCGATGCTCCGGGGGCAACCCGAGGCCGGGTCATCTCGCTCGCCCAAGCGTCGATGGGGACTGCCTACGGCGTCGGCATTCTCTGGATCGGGGCCTTAGCCGATGCCATCGGACTTCGCTGGGCATTCGGCATCGCCGCCGCCGTGGCTACGACGATGGCGATCTGGCTCGTCCGTTGGGCACCTTGGTGGCCGGCCACCGTTGACGCAATGGCCGGCCCTGCGGTACCCGAGGAGCTCAGCACCCCAACCTGACTTCAGTCGTCGCCGTCCGAGTCGTCCTTGTCGTCGCCGTCAGAATCATCCTTGTCCGAATCGTTGTCAGAATCGTCCTTGTCGTCGGAGTCGCCGCCCGACCCTGCGCACTCCTTGGAGTCGGGCGCATCGTCACTGTCGCACGTCTCGTCGGATGAGTCATCGTTGTCGTCGGTCGGGGGCTTCGTCAGCGAGACCTTGACGTCCTCACTGAGCTTCGATCCTTTCAGACTGATCCGGAACCGCACCTCGCCGAGCGAAGACTTCATCACAACATCGACCTTGCCGTCGTTGCGTTTGATCGTCGAAGTCCAGGTATCGATCGGCGATACGTCCGTCAGCGAGACCGTGCCCGCCGTCGGGTCAACGGACACCGAGACGCTGCCAGCCGGGCTGGAGTACGTCTTGTCGTACGCATTCGACACCACAGCAACCACCGGCACAACGACCGGTGCGACTGGGGCGACTGGGACCGCCGCGATCGCGGCCGGAGCCGCAACGGCTGGGACCGCAGCCTCAACCGGAGCGGCGGCAACGGGCACCGAGACCGCGACCGGAGCGACCGGCTGAACAACCTTCGTACGAGGCGGTCCAATCACAGCCCGCTTGGGGGCGGTCGTCGGCGCAGCCGCAACAACCGCCGCGACGTCTTGGCGAACCACCAACGCCTCTGAGGTTGTGGCCTCGGCAACCTCTGACGGGGCCGGGGCCACGGGCGAAACGACCGGGGTGGTCGTTGCTGGAGCAATCTCAGCGACGACCGGAACGGTAGGAGCCGCCTGCACTTGAGTCACCCGGTCGACCTGCTCGGTCGTGGCAGCCGCCATCTGGGGCACCGACTGGCCACCACCCGTGGCGGCCAGTGCCAAGCTGGCGGTGCCAATGACCATCGCCGCCGACAGTCCGCTGACCACGATCATTCGACGGCCGCGTCGTCCAGGGATCCGTCGAATCGTCATCGCCCGCTCCGCCCGACTCGAATCGGGACGAGGGCACGACGAGTTACGCCATGGGTACGGCGTCCATCAATTGTCCCCGCCATCGTCACCGTTAGTGCTGCTAGTGCTGTGATGATCACTACTGAGGCGATCACCGCCGACATCACTGCTTCCATTTTCACTACCACCCTGATCTCCGCCGCTTTCGGCAACCACAGTGCTAGTGGCCTCAGGATGGTCGTCTTTCTGAACCTCAAAGACTATTTTGCCGCCGCTCAGCTTCGATTTGACGCGGTACGTGACTTTCTTGCCAATGAAGCTCACGCGAACAGAGCTTCCTCCTGCCTTCACAACTTCAGCCGTGAAGCCGTCGCCCGGCACGGCACTCACGATTGTCACCGATGAGCCATCGGACGAGACCGTTACCGAGCCTCCGCCCGATGAGTGAGAGCCTGACAACGGTGCGGGAGTCGGCGGCGGATTCGTCACCGGCGGAGTGGCCGCAGGAGGATTCGGCACCGCAGGACTCGTCGGCGTGGGCTCGGGTTGCGGAATCGGTGCGGTGGTCGGGCGCGGTTGACGAGGCTTCGTTGCGGGGGGAGGCTCAACGATCGCGATGGTCGTGGTCGTCGGGATCGGCTCGAGATCGATGACATTTCCCGCAACCGGTTCGAGCAGGCGAGCACCCACCGTGGTCGGGATCGCCGGAATGGTCGTTGCGGGCACTGTCGTCGGAATGACCGTCGTTGCGGGCAACGTCGTCGGCAACGTCACGATGGTGGTTTCGACCGGCTGGGCCGTACGGATGACGACATCGGAGGTGTCCCGCAGGCCGGCGCTGTACATACCGACGCCGAGTACCCCAATACAGGTCATCGTGGCGACACCGAACCGACGCTGGCGAACATTGCGAGCTCGAGACCGTACCGTCGCGTAGGCGATCTCCTCGTCGGGCAAGTAGCCCGCCAAGCGCTCAAGTGCATTCCGCACCAGAGGATCGTCGAACTCGCTTCGTCGGTTGGAATTCGCTTCGCTCATTCTGGGTCGCCCCTTCCCGTGAGCACCACGCGGAGACGTTCGCGTCCGCGGTGAAGGTGAAATTTGACGGCACCTTCGGAGAGTTTGAGCGCTACCGCGATTTCCGCCACCGTGAGCTGCTCGACGTAATACAACGACACTGCCAGGCGCTGCTGGCGGGGGAGTTCAGCAAGAAGTTCGGCCATCTCGTCGATCGCCGGCTCGTGCGTCAGCTCCTGAATCTGCGACCCGAGTTTCTCGACGGCGCGTTGCTTGCGCACACTTCGACGAGCCTCGTCGCGTAGTTCATTGATTGCTACCCGCCGGATCCACGCCACCGGGTCTTCGTAGTGCCGCAGCCGCCGCCACCGCAGGTGCGCTTTGACGAAGGCACTCTGCACGGCATCGGCGGCAGACTCGCTGTTGCCGCTGACCACCGTGAGGGCGCGAACGAGACGCCCGTAGTGGGCGCGGAACATCGAATCGTAGTCATCGACGTTGGTGAGTTCAGTCATCACAGAGGCGGTCATAGCCACACCCAGACACGTCTAGATATGGTCAAAGGTTTGGTCAGTCGGAAACACGGGAATCGATACCCGCCCCGGCCCGGCGTCTCGCGAGTTCAAGCGTACCGATGCACCCAAGCAGTAACGTGCTCGGGTGCATCGGGCCTTCAATACCGACGACGATGTCGAGCTCCGCCGAGCCGAACGGGATGTGCGCGCCGCACTCGGCGATCTCGATCTCGATCTGGGACCATTGATGGCGGTTTCCAATATCTTCCGGGCGGCGACTGCGGTACGAACGCACATGGAATCGACGGTCCTCGCCACCGAACAACTTTCATGGAGCGCGTTCGTCGTGCTGTTTGTACTGCGGGTGTGGGGCACACAAGAGTCGAGCCAATTGGCCCATGAGGCGGGGATCTCTCCCGGCACGCTGACGGGCGTACTCAAGACGCTCGAGAAACGGGGTCTGGCCCGCCGCGAGCCCCATCCGGCCGACAAGCGACGAGTGATCGTCGCCGCGACCGATGCCGGCCGCTCGGCGGTCGACACCATCATGCCGAACTTCAATCATCAGGAATCGCTGGTCACGAGCGAATTAACCGGCGAACAACGCGCCGACCTCTCGCATCTGTTGCGACTCGTGCTGCGCTCGGTCGACGTCGCCGGAGCCGTCGCCGTCGCCGAGGGTTCACCGGACGACTGACCGTCGGGCCATGATTGGCGACGTGACTTCAATCTCTACCCGGGCCGTGAGCGCCGGACGCCCAACCGGCGACGGCGATCCGCTCAATGCCCCGATCGGTCTCGCCTCGAACTTCCGCAACGGTGGTCTGTACGCCAGGGCGCACGGCACCGAGACCTGGACCGCCTTCGAAACGGCGATGGGCGCACTCGAGGGTGGCGAGTCGGTGGCGTATGCGTCGGGTATGGCCGGTGCCGCCGCGATTCTCACCGCCTTCGCGCCGCGGGTGCTCGTGTTGCCCGCTGCGTCGTATCACGGAGTGCGCAGCCTGGTCGCCGATCTGGCGCCGTCGACCGGTATTGAACTGCGATCGGTCGATGTCACCGACACCGCGGCGGTCGTCGCAGCCTGTGTCGGCGCCGACCTGGTGTGGATGGAGACCCCGACCAACCCGACGCTCGATATCGCCGATCTGGCACCGATTCTGGCGGCGGCCACCGAGGCGGGGGCCACCACCGTCGTCGACGCGACCTTTGCCACCCCGGTACTGCTCCGACCCCTCGAACTCGGCGCGACCATCTCGTATCACAGCGCGACCAAAGCGATCGGTGGCCACAGCGACCTACTGCTCGGGGTGCTGTCGACCCGCTCGGAGGCGGTGGCCGAACGACTGCGTCTCGTTCGCACCCTGCACGGGGCGACCCCGGGCGCGTTGGAGACGTTCCTGGCCCTGCGGGGCCTGCGCACCTTGCCGTTACGGGTCGAGCGAGCCCAGGCGTCCGCCGGAGTGTTGGCCGAGCGGCTCAACGGCCACACCGCGGTCGAGACTGTGCTCTATCCGGGTTTGGCGGGCCACCCTGGACACGACGTGTCGGCCCGCCAGTCCGATGGTCCGGGTTCGATGGTGTCATTCGTCGTGCGTGGTGGAGCAGACGCCGCCGACGCGGTCTGTGCCGCCACCCGACTGATCATCAATGCCACCAGTTTGGGTGGGGTGGAGTCGACGATGGAACGCCGCCAACGGTACGTCGGCGACGCCCACGTCAACCCGGGCCTGATTCGGCTCAGCGTCGGCATCGAAGACGTTGCCGACCTGTGGAGCGATCTGGTCGGGGCGCTGTCGACGCTGCGCGCGTAGGGCTACACCCGCAGGCTGCGGGACTTCGTGACCCAGCGATCCAACGACGGGCCACTCTCGAAGCTGGTGATCAGGGCGTAGCGCGCCGCATCGCCTGGATGCACGACCACATGCCATAACCGCTGCGTGTCGACCAGAAACCGCGATCCCCGGTGGAGCGGAACGCGGGCTTCGGTGGCTGGGTCGGGCAGGCCATCGGGGCCGTTGTCCATCAACAGCATGTAGCTGTCGGGGTTGTCGGTGAGCTCCAACCAGGTGCGCACCACCCATCCCTCGTCGTCGGGATTGAAGCGGTTGTTGTCGTCGCGGTGGATGTTACGAATCGCCACGCCCCGCTCCTGCGGTTCGAGCTTGATGACCCGTACCCGACCAAAGTTCGTCGCCGCGTCATCGACGTAAGCCCGCAGCGTCGGGGTCAGTTCAGCGTTCGACGTCCACAGGGCGTCTTTGTCGGTCTTGCCCTTGTCCCAAAACCCGCGGCAGTCGAGTTCACCATCGGCGCTGGCCAGCGGGGCGAAATTGGTATCGCCGCCCGACTTCCAGTCCATGTACTCCAGCGCCAACCACTCGATCGACGGCACGTCGAAGTCGACATCGTCGAGGACGACGTAGCCGGTCTCGGCCAGCACGTCAAGGCGTGGGTGCGGGGTATGCAGGGGAATCTTCACCGACCAGTGCCCCTGATGGGGCCACCACGTCGTCGACGGATCACTCATGCCGATCACTCATAGATGGCAGCCTATGAGTTGGCGAGGTCGTCAACCATCCAATCGACAATGCCGAAGAAGGCCTCACGAGCCGCCGCATGGCGTTCCGGGCCGCCGTACAGCACGGCGCGATCAACTGCTTTTTCCTCGAAGTACTCGTCGGGGCACGCCGCCGACCAACCCTTGACGATCACCTCGTCGGCCTCAGGGTGAAACTGCAGCCCGACGCTGCGGCCGTGGACGAAGGCGTGGGGGCACAGGTCGGTGCGGGCGAGCTCGATCGCGCCCGGTGGCACCGTGAAGCGATCGATGTGCCAGGCAAACCACGGGCCCGATGGGATGATGTGGGGGGCGAGAGTTTCGAGTTCGATCCAACCGATCTCGTGACCGGGAGCCTTCTCGACCGTGCCGCCGAGCGCCGCCGACAACGCCTGGCCGCCGAAACACAGCCCGAGAATCGGCACCCCGTGGCCGTGCGCTTGTCTGAGGAGCGCGAGTTCGCCGTCGATCCACGACCCGATTGCCTCACGGTCGTACACTCCCTGCACCGAGCCGAGCGACACGACGAAGTCGTACTGGGTTGGGTCAGGGAACACCACGTCGGAATGACCAACGCCAGTGGTCTCCATCACCTGCACGGTGTGTAACTCGTAGCCATGGTGGGCCAATCGCTCACCGGCGAGTCCCACCGGACCATCGGGTTCGTGTTGGATGACCAGGCAACGACGCATCGCGCCAGGTTAACCCGCTTGCGAAGAGCGCGAAAGGGCCCGTACCAACGAGAATGGGGGCGTGTCGAAACCTCGCATAGCGATGACCACCTGGCGTCGGACGATCCCGACATTCATCTCGGCCGAAACCGATCTATACACGCTCGGAGCGGAGTATCCGGGCTCGGTGGCCGCCGCCGGCGGGCTGCCGGTGCTACTCCCCCATCACGACCCGGCGGACTGCGCCGACGTG
Source organism: Actinomycetes bacterium (assembly GCA_031398525.1). Lineage (GTDB taxonomy): Bacteria > Actinomycetota > Acidimicrobiia > Acidimicrobiales > Ilumatobacteraceae > JANMJD01. The sequence continues at coordinate 14,755 of JANNNL010000545.1, forward strand.
CTGCGCGGATTCG
>JANNNL010000306.1:0-3608 GCA_031398525.1 Actinomycetes bacterium
CGGTCCTGCCGGGTTTCGGGCTCGGGGTGGCAGCGTCGGTGGGCTTGGGGGCATCGGTCGGGGCCGGGGTCTCGCTCGGGGCGGTGGTCGCGGCGGGGGTTGGGGTGGTGGCGCTGCTTGTATCGCCCGACGATGATCCGCACGCAGCGGCCACGATCGAGAGCGCAGCAATCGCTGCGAGGCTTCGGCGGGTGAGTTTGCCAGTAGTGGGTCGGGTTCGGGTGGATCGGGTGGAGGGGTTCACGGCTTGGTCCTGTTCACGTTGATTGGGGGGATGAGCGGCTCAGCCGACGATCACATCTGGTGTCGTCCGGTAGCACCGCTCGGGAATGGTTCGGAACCCTCAACGGAATGGATTGGACCGTTCTGACCGCCGCGCGCCCGGCGACCGAAGAGCTGTGGTTACCCCGGAAAGCCGGGCAGGGCCGCGGCGGGAGTCCAACAGGAATGAGTGCCCGACGAGATCCGCTCGGGGAGGCGAACACGGGCGATCGGACCCGAGCCGATTGACCGGGCGTCGAAGACCAGGCACTCCGACACGTCACGTTTGAGATCGGAGGTGAACGTCACCAGGTAGCCGTCGTCCTCGCCGGTTGAGCCGAGGCGCGGCGCGAAGGGTGTCTCGCTGGCGAACACGCCGTCACCGAACGCGTAGCGCTCATCGGTGCCGGTCACCACGTCATGCTTGACGAGTCCGTCGAAGAGGAACCAACCTGGAGCGCCGGTCATGCTGTACGTGTAGCGATGGGAGCGACCGGCGACCGCACCATTGATCATGCCGAACTCCGACACCCGGTCCGACAGTGACTCCTCGCGGGTGCTCCCCGTCACCATGTTGAAGCGCCACCGGTGCGGCCGCGCCTGCAGACGGTTCACGTCGATATGACGGTACACCGACGGCATCGACGGCAACGTCGGGTCGCCGCCTCCTGGGCTGGTTCGCGCGCCACGCGCCGACACTCCGGGGTCGTGTTGGAAGTACCCATCGAGCACGATCTCGTCGCCGTCCTCGTAGGCGTTGATCCAGTGCAGGACGTAGGTTGGGTCGGCTTCGAACCAGCGAATGTCGGCCGGCGACCCATAGCGGGGGACGATCGCGAACCGACTCGGGATGTCGGGAAAGTACCGGGGCAGGTGGACACCCGAGGCAAGGAGTTCGGGGTCCCAAAACAACGGCAGGTCGTTCAGAATCGTGTAGTGCTCGGTGAACGCGATGTCGTGTGGAAGCCGCGGCCCGGGGAGTGGCACATCGATCGAGTGGACCAGTTCGCCCGCTGCGCTGACGACGCCGTAGTACAGATACGGTGCCTGCTTGCCGTAGCCGAAGATCAATAACTCGCCAGTGCGTTCATCAAGCTTGGTGTGCGCGGACACTCCCGTCGGGCTCGGGAAGTTGGCCGTCCAGTCCGCCTTGCCATCATCTGCCAGGGTAAAGGGGTTCATCTGATAGACGTCGCCGCACTGCCAGAACGTGCTGAGCACTTTGCCGTTGTGAACGACCACGTCGGTGCTCGACGCATCCTTCATCCGGCCTCGGGCACCCCAGCCGTCGGCGCGCACGCTCCGCTCCGGAGTATCGAGCAGCCCGGTCCACAGCGGCCCGCTGGCGTGCTGTTCGGCGAGGAACCCGTCGGTGCGCACGAACCGGTTGCGGTAGCTCGCCGTGCCACCGGCGAAGCAGATCTGGTGGATCATCGCGTCGCCATCGAACGGGTGGTACATCCCAATCGACTCGTGGACGGGGTTCTCGGTGTTGCGCACATACAGCCCGACGAGATCCGTGGGAAGGTCCCCGACGATCTCAAGTTCCGTCGCTACCCACTCACGCACGTTCGGCCGCCACGCTCCCGTGCGATACGGATGCGCATCGTCAACCGGAATCGTGGAACGAACCGTTTCGACGAGTCGTGCGGGCATCGGATCCTCCGGATGATCAGGCGGTGAGCATCACCGGCCACCGACCGTACCAAGGGGTGCCGACGACTGTCTGCTCCAACAAAGCCACACACTCGGATCGTCAGTTACTACCGACGGGCGCGTCGGCTGTGGCGACGATCGACATGCGGCGCGGAAGCGTCAGTCGAAACGTTGCTCCACCGCCGGGGTCGACCGGACGGCAACCGTGCCCTGGTGGCGGTCGGCGATTTGTCTGGTGAGCGCGAGCCCCAGCCCGGCACCGCCGCCGCTTGCGCGGGTGCGCGACGCATCGAGCCGGAAGAAGGGCAGGAATACCCGTTCGGCGTCTTGCGGGTCGATTCCCGGCCCGTGATCGATGACGAGAACGATCACGTCTGCGTCGGTCGATCGAACGACAATCTCGACAGCGCCAGCGTCGCTGGTGTGGGTGCACGCATTCGACCCGAGATTCAGGACCGCTTGGTGAATCTCACCGGCTGATCCGACAATGAGGTGATGAACCGACGGGCTCGCGTGCAGTTCGATGCGTCGGTCGGCGTGCGCGGAACGCAGGTCGGCGACCACGTCCACGACGACTAAGGCGACGTCGACGACGTCGACCGGCGGGGCAGATGCCCCGTGCCGGGCAAGTTGCAGCATGTTGGACACCATGGTGTGCAGGCGATCGCTCTCGTCACCGACACGGCGCATCGCCCGATCCAACTGACCCGGTTCATTGAGCATCCCCCGGGCATAGAGATCGCTGTAGCCACGTAGTGCCGTCAACGGCGTGCGGATCTCATGTGACACATCGGCGAGGAATCGACGCATGTCATCGCGTGCCTGCACTGCATCGGCGGCGGACTGTTCGCTGGCGATAAGGGTCGAGCGAAGCCGGACGAGCATTCGGTCGAGGTCGATGGCGAGCGCCGCAGTCTCGCTCGACCCGCTCGGGGGCCCGACTTGGGTGTCGAGTGCACCATTCGCCACAAGGGTCGCGGTACGAGTCATCCGAGTGACCGGTCGGACGAGACGCGATGTGACCAGCCACACGGCGAGTCCTTGCAGAACGATGACCACCGCGCCACCGATGCCAAGGGCCCGCCGAAAGTCGGAGATGGCTGCATCCACACCATCGAGTGGCAACGCAGTGATCGCAACGAGCCCGTCTCCCCGTGGTCGGACAAGCACCCGATACCGCGGTCCATCAGCACTGCGGAATCCACCGAATTGAGCGAGCCCAGCAACCGCGGCCGGATCGAAAGGGTTGGCCTCGTTACCCGACTCGATAAGGGTCCCGGTCGAGGTGACGACAAGCTGCACCGGAGGTCTGACGCCATCGAGGACCGTTGCGCCGCGCCCGTTGTCATCCGCCTGCGGCGGCGGCGGCGTCCCAGTCGTAGATGGGGGGACCACAGGACGAGTGTTTTCTGCTTGACCGACTGCGGCCCGCCTCAGTTCATCGTCAACGTCGGCAATTCGATTTCGGTACTCGACGCCGTCGACGTAGAGCCCGAAGCCGACGAATCCCAACGTGATGATCAGCAGGCTCGGGCCGAGCATCATCAAGCGCAACGACGGTCGTCTCATCGTGCCGTCATCGTGGTTCGTCGCGCAGAACGTAGCCGGCACCTCGTCGAGTATGGATCAGCGGTCGGCGCCCGTTGTCGAGTTTGCGACGCAAGTAGCCGATGTAGAGCTCCACGACGTTG
>JANNNL010000312.1:0-8433 GCA_031398525.1 Actinomycetes bacterium
ACCCAACCGACGATCCACCGACGCCAGGCAGCACGAGGGCAACCGCCACGGCCGCCAGGGCAAACGCCACGCCCCGGCGGGACGGATGGGCCAGTACGGCGCCGATCTGCAAGGTGACCCAGGTGAGCAGCACCACTCCCCCGAGCGCGGCCAGCCCACGCAGCGGTCCGCCGACCTGGCTGATGCCGAGAGTGGCGAGGGGCACCCCGCCGAACGGGAAGCAGAAGCGGATCGCCTCGGCGAGCGTCAGCGCCGCGGGAAAACCGAGCCAGGCATAGCGGCCCCGAGGCGCACGAGTGCAGGCCAGGCCATGGAAACACCCGAACATCGCCACCGCCACGACGTAGCCAGGGGCGGTGAGATACCACATCCATCCCATACCCGGGGCGAGCCAACCCACCGAGAAAATCCACCCGCGAGCGAACCTGACGCGCCGAGGTTCGTCACCAATCAGCCGGACGAACAGTGCGATGCCGACGAAGGCCAGCGGCCACCAGCCCCACGGGGGCAACGACAACGCAACGAGCGCTCCCGACCCAAGGCAGGCAAGTCCGGCCGGCCAGTTGCGCGAACGACTCATACGGTGGTTTCGACGTACTCCAGGAACGCGACGATCCGCTGCTTCGTCGACCCCTTCGGGTGGCAGGCAAACAAGGTACCGGTCTTCTCGGCCGTCTGGTCGACGATCCACATTGCGTCATTGCCGACTACCTCGACGCGATCGACGTGGTACAGGTGACGACCCGCGGTGTCGGTGAAGATCACCTCGTCGCCCGGACCCAAGTGATCATGGTCCTCGAACGGCTTGTCGTGGCTGACCCGGTGGCCACCGACGACGATGTTGCCGACCTGCCCAGGGGCCGCGGTGCCCGGCCAGTGCCCAGGGCCGTTGTCGAGCGTCGGCAAGGTGACCCCCTCGAACATCGACTTGCTGACGCCGATCCTGGGGATCTCGATCGTGCCGAGATTGATGACCGGCTCCACCTCGTTGGGCGGTGGTACCGGCTCGGGCACCGGAATGACGACGGGGGTCGTCACGGGAGCCAACGTGGTGGTCGTCGCCACGGTCGTGGTGGCCGCCACGGTGGTGGCCGGAGCAGCAGTAGTTGGCGGGACCGTCGAAGCCACGGTTGTCGGCGCCGCGGTCGTCGGCGGGAGTGTCGCCAGGGCCGTGGCCACCGTCGACATCGAGCGGGCCTCGGTGGTCGACGCTTCGCCGCATGCCGCAGCGATCAGCGTCGTTGCGGTGGCCGCGCCCAGGATGAGAGCTCGTCGGAAAGGTCGCATATGTCTCATTCTGGCGCGTTTCCGACCCGTTCCGACAGCAGATGGGCCGCACGGGCCCCATCGCGAATGCAGGCCGGAATGCCTATTCCGCGGTATGCCGCCCCGGCAAGCACGACTCCGGGCATCGTCAACTCCAGCTCACGATCGATCGACCGAACCCGCCCAGGGTGACCGGGTCGATACTGAGGGAAGGCGTTTTCCCAGCGTGTGATACGAAACTCGGCAACTTCCATCGCGCGTCTCAGCCCAAGATGACCGCCGACTTCGCGGGAAACCGTCTCGCGAATCTCGTCGTCCGCCATCGCCATCGGCCGGGCGTTCCCCGCGTGGCCGAGCGAGATGCGCAGCACTTCGTGATCGGGCGCCAGCCAGTGCGGCCATTTTCGCGAGGAAAACGACACCGCGGTGGCTTGGCCCTGCTCGGGTTTGGGGACCAGGTATCCCGACATCGCGCCGATCGCCGCCAACTCGGATCGGGGCACCAATGCCGTCACCATCACGACGCCGGCGTAGGCGATCTCGGCCAATTGGTCGGCCACCGCGGGCGCATGCGAGCGGACCAACGCAGCACTCGGGCCGGCTGGTGCGGCCAGCACGACCCCGTCGACCACCTCGCCATCGACGATCCAGCGGCCATCTGCCCCCGGCGCGAGCGACGTGACGGGCCGTCCAAGGTGCATCGTGGCCCCGGACTCGGTCAGCGCCCCGACCAGCCGGTCGACCATCGACGCCATCCCGCCCCGAGGCGTCAAGAACACCGGGTCGCCCGGCGCTGACTTTGTTCCCCGGCGGAGCCCGAGCAGCAAGCTGCGTGACCGTTGGGCGACCGGAGCAATTTGCGGGGTCGACGCGTCGAGGCTGAGTTCGTCGATTGTTCCGGCATTGATGCTGCCGACGAGCGGATCAACCAGGTATTCGGCGACTTCCCGGCCGAATCGACCGCTGATCAGTTGCCCGAGGCTGTCGCCATGGTCGCGACGGGGCAGCACCAGATCGGCCGCGGCGCGCAGCTTGCCGGGCCACGAGATCAGCCGGGATCGGGCCAAGCCGCCGAGCCCAGCGGGTACCCCCAGCACCAGGCCATCGGGGATCGGGTGCAGTTGACCCCGCCGCACAACGAGCGCCGACCCGGTCGCCGGAGCGACGAGTTCGTCGCCCATGCCGAGTTCGACCGCGAGCGCCCGGGCGTCGGGAACCCGTGCCAGAAACGCATCCGCACCCGCGTCGATCCCGGTCAACCCGCCGAATGACGACGACGTGACCTTGCCACCCCATCGGTCGTCGGCCTCGTAGACCGCGACCTGCCAGCCGGCCTTGGTCAGACTCCACGCCGCGCTCAACCCGGCAATGCCACCGCCGACGACAACGGCATGCCGACCGTCACGCACCCGAGACACCACGACGACCCGCCGCTACGGTCACCCGGTCGGCCAGGGCTCCCAGCACGGTTGGGTCATCGTTGACACAGCCCGTTCGGCCAAAGCCCAGTCCGACCAGATCGGCCCGGTTCGCGGCCTCGATGTCAAGGTCATACAGCACTTCGAGATGGTCCGACACGAATCCGCAGGCACACACCAACAGCCCGACTTCGGTATCGGCCGAGTCCGAGATCACTTCCAAAATGTCGGGCCCCAGCCACGGTTCGGGGGTGCGTCCCGCCGATTGCCAGGCAATTCCCCATTGGTCGGCGGTCAACCCAACGGCGGTGGCGACGGCTCCGGCCGTCGAGCGAAGTTCGTCGGGGTAGGGATCACCGGCGGCAACGATCCGCGACGGTAGGGAATGGGCGGTGAACAGCACCCGGGTACCCACCGGTAGTCGAGCAAGCCCGGCGGAAACCTCGGCAGCGAGAAAGTCGACGAACGCCGGCTCAACCGCCCAGCTCTCGACGCCCGACACGGTGATGTCGGTATCAATCGCCGCAGCCGCAACCCGCGCCCGATCGAGATATTGACCAATCGAGTACGCCGAGTAGTGCGGAGCAAGCACGAGCCCGACGATGTGGCGGAACCCGCGCCCGGCCAGATCGGCGACGGTGGCTTCGATCTTCGGCTCGGCGTGCTTCAGACCGAGGACCACCTCGTACCGGCCGGGTTCCCGCGCATCGAGCGCCCGTTGCAGGCCGAGACGTTGGGCTTCGGTGCGTTGGGCCAGCGGCGAAAGCCCGCCGATCGCCTCGTAGCGGGCCGACAGGTCGGCCAACTGCTCGGGCGTCGGGGGGCGGCCACGACGGATGTCGGTGTAGTACGGCTCGATCTCGTCGCGGGACCGGGGTGTTCCGTATGCCATTAGCAGGACGGCAGTGCGATCGGCATTCATTCGGTGATGGACGGCTCGTCATCGACCGGGGCCGGCACCTCGTGCAACGTCCCGGCCGTCCGCTCGTGAACCCGCACGACGATGGCTGCCAACACATCGGGGTCGGTTGCCGGATCAACCCCGTGGCCGAGATTGAAGATGTGTCCGGCATGCCCCGCATTGTCGAGGATGACCCGGTCGGTACCGGCCAATGCCACGTCGATGCCACCGAGCACGAGCGCCGGGTCGAGATTGCCCTGGACGACGGTGTGAGCACCCAGTCGTTGACGAGCCTCGGCGATCGAGGTACGCCAATCGAGGCCGACCACCGCCGGGTTGGCCTGGTGCATCAACTCCAACAGGTGGTCGCAGCCGATACCGAAATGGATGCCGGGGGCACCCGGGTGGCTCGACGCCAACTCGTGGAAGACCTTGCGCGAATGCGGGAGCACGAACCGTTCGTAATCGGACCGCGACAAGGCGCCGGCCCACGAATCGAACAGCTGGAAGGCCGAGGCGCCAGCGTCGAGTTGACTGCGCACCGATGCAACGGCGATATCCGATAGCCGACTCATTAGCAGGTGCCAGATCGCCTCGTCGGTACGCATCAAAGCCTTGGTGTGCTGATAGGTCTTCGACGGCCGACCTTCGATGAGATAGCTCGCGACGGTGAATGGGGCCCCGGCGAACGCCAGAATCGGAACCGTCAACTCATGGTCGAGCAACTTGACGGTCTCGGCCACGTAGGGCGCGTCGACGTCGGGCTCATAGGGCCGAAGGCGACGCACGTCGGACGCGTGACGGAACGGCTCGGCAATCACCGGCCCGGTGCCGGGAGTGACATCAACCCCGAAACCCATGGCGTGAGCAGGGACAACGATGTCGCTGAACAAGACCGCAGCGTCGACGCCATAGCGGGTGACGGGCTGCATCGTGATCTGCGCAGCCACATCCGGCTGCTTGATTGCCTCGAGAATGCTGCCTGAGCCCCGCAGTTCGCGGTATTCGGGCAGGCTGCGCCCGGCCTGTCGCATGAACCACACCGGGGTGTGAGCTGCCGCCCGTCCGGTTGCGGCCAGCAGGAAGGGGGAGTCAGGAGAGGCGGCCATTCGGACTCCACGCTACGCGCTACGCGCGGGTCCTGTCAGACCGAGCCCATGAGTAATGCCCTCTCGACTCATCGGAGGTGGTTTTCCCGGGGGCCGATAGAGTAGCGAGACCCTAAATCTGGTCGGCGACAGATCGATGGCACGATCGATGGCGACCGAGGAGAGCACGACTCACCGATGACGCAACAGCATCCCGACATCGTCGAGGAACAGGCCTACATCGACCATGCATATGCGTGTCTCGACCAAAGCCGCACCGACGCCTGGAAGATGCGGGGCATGACCGAGGCCGGCATCAGCGCCGGCGGCACCTACCAGGCCCGCTACGAGCGCGACGTCTTCGACGAGGCCCTCATCAACCGGCTCACCCAACTCGACCTGGGCGACGCCGCGTTGGTCTTCGGGCGGATCGATCGATTGGCCGAGACTCCCGATGGCATCGAGAGTTTCCACATCGGGCGCCTCGCCGTCTCCGACGTCAACCGTGACCCCGTGGTGATCGACTGGCGGGCACCTGTCGCCGAGCCGTTCTACCGGGCCACCGGGCGCGAGCAGATGGGTCTCGCCCGGCGCCGCCACTTCGCCGTGCAGGGCCGCAAGTTGTACGGCATCGAAGACGAACTGTTCGGCGAGACCCACCTCGGCATCGGTCTCGACGACGGCCTGGAGTCCACCGGCCACGGACTACGGGGCTACTCGACGCTGCTCACCGTGCTCGATCGGGGTCGGACGGGGCAGCTCGGCGACATCGTGGCGACGATCCAGAGCGAGCAGGACGCGATCATTCGTTCTCCGCAAGCCGGGGTGTTGGTGGTTCAAGGCGGCCCGGGCACGGGCAAGACCGTGGTCGCTCTCCACCGCGCCGCATATCTGCTGTATACCTACCGTTTTCCGCTCGAAGATCAGGGGCTCCTGGTCATCGGCCCCAACCGCGTCTTCCTGCGGTACATCGAGCGCGTGTTGCCATCGCTCGGCGAGGCCGGGGTGGAGCAGGCCGTGCTCCACGACCTGGTTCCCGATGCCCGGTTCGGCGGGCGCGACTCGCCACTCGCCGCTCGGGTGAAGGGTGGCGTCAAGATGATCGACGTCATCACCAAGGCCGTGCGCGACCGCGAGCGGGCGCTGCGCGAGCCACTGGTCGTTCCATATGGGCTCACGTACCTGCGCCTCAGCGTCGAGGAAAGCAACCGTATCGTCAAGGGTGCCCGGCGGCGCTACCGGCATCACAACAGCGGGCGACGGTGGGTCGAGAACGAAGTCTGGCAAGCGCTCGCCCACAGCCACCGTGAAGACATCAGCCCGATCACCGTGCGCGATCAGGTGCGTCATATGGACGACGTGCGCATCGCCTTGGAGCGGATGTGGCCGGTGCTCACCCCGACCCAACTGTTCCACGATCTCTTCGGCTCAAATGCCCTGCTCAAACTCGCCGCATCGAGCGTGCTCACCGAGGCCGAGTATTCGTCGTTGTACCGCCCCCGTTCCGAGGAGCTCACCGACGTCCGCTGGACCGAGGCCGACGCCGCGCTGCTCGACGAGGCCCGCGAGATCCTCGGTCCGAAGATCAACAAGCAGGGCAAGATCGATGAGGGCGAGCAGATCCGCACCTTTGGCCACATCGTGATCGACGAGGTGCAAGACCTCACCCCGATGCAACTGCGCATGGCGACCCGACGGTCGTTGAACGGTTCGATGACCATCGTCGGCGACCTCGCCCAGGCGACCGGAGCCCTCGCCCCGTCGAGCTGGGCCGACGTGCTCGCCCACCTCCCCGACCGAAAGGAGCAGCGCGTCGTCGGCCTGTCGATCGGCTATCGCATCCCCGGCCCGATCATGGAACTCGCCACCAAGGTCATGATGGTCGCCGCCCCCGACCTGCGCTCCCCCACCGCGGTGCGCGAAGACGGCGAGCCACCGCGTTTCGTTGCACTACCTGGGGTTTCCTCGCGACCAGGGGCCATTGTCGATGCCGTTCGCGCTCTGTTGGCAGAGGTCGGTGACGGCAACGTCGCCGTCGTCGTCCCCGACGAGCTCGCCGAGGAAGCCACCGCTGCGCTCGACGGGGCCGGCATCGACCACAGCCGGGCGACCCGCGGCGGCATCGCTGGTGCCGTCTCGCTGGTGCCCGTCAGCGTCGTCAAGGGCCTCGAACTCGACGGCGTCATCGTCGTCGAGCCCAAACTGATTGTCGACGCCCACGACCGCGGCATGAACGCCCTCTACGTCGCGCTCACCCGAGCCACCAAGCGCCTCACGATCATCCACGCCCTCGAACTCCCCGACGTGCTGCGGTAGGCGTCCTCCGTCTGGCCTGCGGGGTCGCCGTAGCCAAAGCCACTGGCGACCCCGCGAGACCGGGACGGCTCAGGTGAGGCTGACCTCGTCGTAGCGCGAGTCGCCGACGTGGCCGTCGGAGCCCATGTCCCAGATCCAACCGAGGGCGCGGCGGCCACCGTTGGTTTTGTTGTGGGTGAATACCCCGGCGCGGATCCAGTGGGCGGTGACATTCTTGAGGCGGTAGAAGTCGGCCTCCCAGCCCGCACCGCCGACGTTGCGGTCGGTCCAGATGTCGAGGCTCGATGCGTCGGTGTAGACCAGGTACAACGTGGAGCCGTCATTGACCAACGAGGCAATTGCTTGACGCGACGTGCCCTTGTCGCGGGCGACGGCACGATCGGACGCGACATCGGTGCGGCTGACGACACCGGCCACATACGTGACGGTCTTGATGATGCCCGCCGAGGTCGAGTACCCGACCACGACGACGGTTCGCCCCGAGGCGTCGGCGTAGGTCACTGGCGGAAGAATCGGCGAACGAATGGCCGACGAGCTCCCCGTTCCCAGATCTGTGGCGACGACCTGAGTGGCGGAGATCGCCCCCGAGGCGGCAAATGTGCGGTAGTAGAGCTTGCCGGTGGTCACCGACGAGTACCACAGGTGGAACGTGTCGTCGGGCGTTGCGATGCCGACGACGCCGTACACGGTGCCGACCGACTTGTCGACAATCGCCTGGGCGCTCCATTTGCCCGCAGCTGACCGCACCTTGACCGCAAGATGCTGCTCCGACCCGTCCATCAGGGCGTAGACCGCGATGGTCGTGCCGTCGGATGGATGACCGATGGCGACCGACTGCTCGGTCGGGGCGAGATCGGTGCCCGGCTGCTCGTCGGTCACAGCCCAGTGATCGGGAGTGGACGGGTGATCAGAGGTGTGGAACTCGTGGTAGTAGACGGTGCCCCCCGAGCGCTGCTGCAGGATGTGCAGCACTCCGGTGGCCTTGTCTTGTTGAACATCGACGGCTTCCAGATCGCGGGCGCTCGGCCGGTTACCGGCATCGACCTCGACCCATTTGCGGCCCCCATCGGACGACTTGAGAATCCTCATCCACGGGGTCAACTGGGCTTCGGGCAGTTCGATGATGAAGTACAGGTTGCCGTTCTTGTCACCGAACGGGCCGATCCGGTTCGGCGATTCAACCCAGGTACCCGGCACGATGCTTCCCGATGCGCCAGTCGTTGGACCGGTGTAGACCGACGGACCGCCAGTGGTCGTCGTTGCCTGCGCGACCGTGGTCGTCGCCCGTGGCAAGGTGGACGTAGGCGCCGGAATCGGGGTGGTTGTCGTGACCGGGGCCGGGATCGTTGACGCCAGGGCCGGAATGGTTGTCGCCGCGGTCGCCGGGGGTGTAGGCGTCGTCACCGGAACCGTCGTCACCGGTACGGTCGGGACCGGGGCGGGA
>JANNNL010000313.1:0-4738 GCA_031398525.1 Actinomycetes bacterium
GGATGCGGTTCTTGCGCATCCGGCCGCTCAGGTGGCCGAGAACTTCATGTCCGTTGTCGAGCTTGATGCGGAAGTGTCCGCCCTTGAGGGCCTCGACCGCTTCGCCTTCGAAGACGATGGCGTCTTCCTTCTGTTGTGACAAGTGTGCGACTCCTTGAGAGTGCGAGTTGGAAAGAGTGTCGTTGAGCAGCACCAAGGCACGGCAATACGCCCGACCACCCTACCGGGCAAGACACCCCGGGCCAGTTTCCCGGTGAGAGAGTCGGTTGTGGATCATCGACCCGGAATCTCGCGGCGACGGTCCAGAGGAACGCGACCCGTCAACAGTTGGGCGTTGTCGGCCCCGATCGACGGGGCTGAACTCCCGGGCTTCCTCGCTCGGGGCCGAGCTACCGGCCCCGACAAGAGTTCATTGCCGGAGTCCGCCGGCGAACCGGCCATCCAGGCTGCGACGTGGGCCAGCGGGATATCGAGCAGCCATCGGTGGCCACTCGTCAGCGCAGCGTTGACGGCCGCGGCGGCGGCGATACCGGCGAGCGGGTCGGCGATTGCATCGGCGCAGAACCGCGGCTCACCGTGTTCCCACGCCACCAGGCCACCCGCCACGGCCGCGTCGTCCCCGAAGCCGACACGATCGCGGCCTGGCCCGGTGCGGCCGTATGCGGTGATCGATGCCCATACCTGCGGCCCTCCATTGCTCAGGAGTTGCGCTGCGTCAATACCGAGCTGTTCCAACGCCCGAGGTCGTGACCCTTCGATGACCACATCGGCGGTCATCAGCAAGTCGTGCACCTGCTCAATGCCGCCGGCCGTGCGAAAGTCGACCGCGACGCTGCGATGACTGGCGTGGAGCAGGTCGTAGAACTGCTGAGGGCCGCGCCGGGCACCGTCTGGGCGATGCAGGCTCTCAACCTTCACGACCCTGGCCCCCCGCAGGCCAAGCAGATGGGCACACAACGGCCCGGCCCACAGCGACGACAGGTCGACGACCAGCGGCTTCGGCTTCGGTGGGCTCTGCCCCGCTCCGACCAGTTGAGCGTTGATCGCCGGTTCGGAGTTGGAGCACTCCCCCAGTCGGCTGAGTGGCAATCCGAGCAGGATGCCCTGCTCCAGTACTTCGACGATCGGACGACGCCCGACGGCACGCTCCACGTCGGCCCAGAGATCGAGGCCCGGGGTGATACCGAGCCAGGCTGGCACGGCGTCTTGGTCTTCCACTCGGGCTAGCGAGATGGCGATCCACTCGCCGTCGCCGGTTGACATCAGGCGGCACCGACCACCAACGCTCGTGCGTCCATTGCGGTACATCCCGGTGAGCGCGGCGCGTTCGGCGAGGAGCGCGACGACGTCGAGTTCTGGCAGGTCGAGCCACGAGCCGGCTTCGGCCAATCGGGTGACCAGTCCGGGTGGCGCGGGCAGCGGTGGGCCGTCGGCGCGACCGGTGAGCCACATCGCGCCGGACTCGGCCCACCATTCTGCGTCGCTCTGGCCGTGTTCGATTTTCGTCGTCTGGCGATGAGAAACGAACGCGGCCAACTCCGCTCGCAATAACCCAACCGCGTTCACCCGTCCAGCTTGCCTGCCCGAGGCACGGCGTAACGTACGGGCATCGTGATCACCCGTCTCTCCTTGCCTGAGCTCGCCGAAACCCTGCAGTCGTCGCACGCGGTCGAAGAGTTGTCGGCCGCCCACGGCACCCCCGCGGTGATCGTCGAATACGAACACGACGACACCACCCTGGGCACCCTGGGCAGCCGGCCGTGCATCGCGATCGCGACCCGCCCTGGCGCGACGATGGCTGATCGTCCCCCGGACTGGGCCGATCTCGTGGTTGCCAATGATGATCCGCGGCTCGACGCGGTGATCGCCACGATCGAGCGGGCCCCGATCGCATCTGTGGCCGTCGCCGTGCTGCTGCGCGGTGGTGATGGGCGTTCGATCGACGATGGTTTGGTCGCCGAGTCTGCCGTCTACTCCATGCTGCAGTCCGGCCCGGAGTTCGCCACCTGGCGCCAGTCGACCTCGTTCGACATGCACCCCGTCGAAGAGTCGAGCGCCGTAATGATCGAACGGGATGGCGACTCACTGGCGATCACGTTGAACCGGCCCCGTCGCCACAATGCATTCACCCCGGCGATGCGTGACGGCCTGACCGAGGCATTGCAACTGGCCCTCTGCGACCCGACCATCGACCACGTCACGCTGCAGGGCGCCGGGCCGTCGTTCTGCTCCGGTGGCGACTTGGCGACGTTCGGGTCGTTCGACGATCCGGCCTCGGCTCACATCGTGCGATTGACCCGCAGCCCGGCTCGACTGATGGCGCAACTCACCGAGCGGTTCGGGGAACGGTTCGAGGTTCGCCTCCACGGAGCATGCATGGGCGCCGGGATTGAACTTGCTGCCTTCGCTTCGCAGGTTGTGGCTCATCGCGACGCCCGCATCTCGCTGCCTGAAGTCGCCCTCGGTCTGGTGCCCGGAGCCGGGGGAACGGTCAGTATCCCGGCCCGCATTGGCCGACATCGCACGCTGCTGCTCGCCCTCGGCGGCAGTATCGACGCGACCACCGCGCTCGACTGGGGCCTGGTCGACGCCATCACCGACAATGCGGCGGGTCAGCTGTAGATCGCCTCGATCTGCCATTCGCCTCGTTGGATCGCGGCGAGATAGGCGTCGCCGCGGTCGGTGACCAGCTGGAATCGGGCTCGGCGGCTCCCGCCGCCCGGGTCCCACCAGCGTTCCTCCACCAACCAGGGTCCGGCCCAGCCAGTCACCACATGCCGTCGACTATCGAGTTCCAAGACGGCAGGAGCGCCGCTGATCATGCCGCGGCCATTCACCCGAACCGGTATTCCGAGGGTGTCGATCACGTCGCACGGCCGGGGGTCGCCAAGCACCGTTGCCGGCGAGGGGGCCGGGATGCGCCCCGGCCACGGCGGGGGCTTTGCTACCACTGCCCTCAGGGAAGGGTCGTTCGTAACTTTGCCGCCTACATCGGAAACCGCTGCGCTGACCAGGGTATACGCATCACCGGGACCCCGTCCACCCCGATCTTCGACCACCGCGACTGCATCGGGGCCGAGCAGGCCGACCAGCCGGGCCGTCGCTCGCGCCGCCCAGTCATCGGCCTCGGTTTGCCCGCCCCAGAACCCCAACTGTCGACCGGCGTCGACGCGGGTTTCCACTGGGACCAGACGCAACAACGTGACCCCGCCACTGAGACCGCCGGGTTGGCGGATCCAGCCATCGAGCTGCCAGCGCACCCGATCAACCATCATCGCCGGGCTCAGACCCTCGGGGCGATACCAGACCCGGTCGCTGCGTTCGTCGTACTCCGTCTCGGCCTCAACTGCCAGACGCACCGCCACCAAACCACGGTGCGACAACTCGTCGTGCAGCTCGTCGGCGAGTTGTTTGGCGACGAAAACCAGTGGTTGCACCTGGGTCACCGGGTCGTCGAACTGCCGGGTCACCGTCAACTCCGGTGGGGGCTCGGCGGTTCCCGTCGGGCGAGGGTCGGCCCCAGCGGCGAGTCGATGGGCAAACGCTCCAACGGTCCCGAACCGAGCCAGCACGTCGCGGGCTGGCAGCCGGGCGTACTGCCCCACATCGCCAACCCCCAGCCGGGCCAACAGATCGAGGAGATCGAGCGGGATGTCGGCGACATCATGCAATACCCGCAGCGGGAACCGGGCCACGTAACGCGCCGTCGCCGGGCCACCGGTTGGCACGATGATCGCCCGACCAACGGCCTCGGCATGCCGGGCGGCGATCCCCGAGGCAAACCGCCCATCGGCGACTCCGAGCCCAATCTGCACGACAGTCGGGCCTGCACCAAGCCCTTCGACGACCAGTTCCTGCACCCGGCTGGCCAACGCCTCATCGCCGCCGACGTAGCGCGACGGGCCACGGGCGGCGAAGGTCAGCAACCCCGGCTCGGTGATCTCCAACCGAGGGACCAGGGTTCCGACCGACCGGGCGACCGGTTCGAATCGACGGGCGTCTCGCTCGATGTCGTGTTCGACGATGGTGATCGCCGGGCAACGCGCCTGAGCCTCGCGGCGGCGGATACCGACCAGTACGCCATCGTCGATCGCCGACGGCGAGGCCGCCACCACTCGGTGGGAGCGAACCACCGCGATTGGCTGGTCGAGCGGGAGCCCCGTTGCCATCGCCGCCCAATGTGGACACCAGACCGTGACCAGGCGATGTATTGCCGGACGCGAGCGTGCAGTCATAACCCCAGCCTCAGCCGGCCTGTCGCAGCAGGGTCACGTTCGAGACCGCGACAACGGCTCCCTTCGGTCCCGGAAGGAGCAGTTCCACCCGGTGAGGGCGGGTGGAACGTCGACCCGAAACACTGACGGCCACCCGTCGACCCATCAGCCGACCATGCCCCTCGCCCAACCCTTCCCATGCGAGGGGATGGGTTGCCAACCGCACTTCGGGCGACCACCCGACCCCGAGATCGGCTTCGGCCTCGGCGGACAACCGGCGGTCGTCGACAAGGATCAGCACCGCGCCGCGCGAGCCCACCCGGGCCTGCACGCGGCGAACATCACCGGGCATGAATCGCTTCGGTGGACGGGCAATCACCAACTCGGCCCCTTCGGCGACGATGGCGACGATCTCGGCCCATTGCCGCTCGGGAGGGGCCGCCACCAGGACCAACCGATCAAGGGCCAACCCGTATTCCGCGGCGGCCCGCAACCCCAGAGAAACGAGCCCGACCATGCCCACC
>JANNNL010000549.1:0-8555 GCA_031398525.1 Actinomycetes bacterium
TGCCGTTCCAGGACGCCTCGTCATACCCGGGCTTCGTCGACTTCGAGAGCGCGGTCTACCGCAACCGCTGAGCCACCCACACTCCCCACGAGATTAGGCGCCGGGGCTGAGTGCGTTCAGGACTCGCTCAGCCTCGCCAATCGCCGCAACCTCGTCGACGTAGGGCGACCCGACCCGTGGCGAGAAGTTCAGATCCACGAACACCTCGGTGACACCTTGACCGGCCAACTTTGCGAAATCCGCGTTCACCTGTTCGACCGTCCCGTGAAAGTACCTGCGCTCCGGACCCGGATCGTCGTCGCTCAACTCGACCACGGCGCGCACGAGGATCCGGACTTGGTCAGGATCGCGGCCGCCCGCTCGTGCGCCCTCGCGCACGAGTTCAATGGCCTGCCCGATTCGACTCAGATCCTGCTTGGTGCTGCTGATCCAACCTTGGGCGAGCCGACCAGCCCGGCGCAATGCCGCAGGTGCCGATCCACCGACGAGCACCGGCGGATGCGGCGATTGAACCGGCCGGATGCCGGTGTGCGACTTCGGCACGGTATAAAATTCACCGGCAAATTCTGTGGGATCGTGGGTCCACAGCGCCTCCAGACAACGCAGGTACTCATCCATGCGGGCCCCACGGCGCTCGAAGGAAACGCCTGCGGCGACGTACTCGTGCGGGAGCCAGCCGAGCCCGAGCCCCACGGTCAGCCGCCCTCGACACAGGTGGTCCATGGTGACCATCGCTTTCGCCAACAACGCCGGGGGCGTGAACGGCGCGCAGATGGTGGCGGTCCCCATGCGGATCCGCTGGGTGTGTGCCGCGACATAGGCCAGCGGGAGCAGTGGGTCGTGAACGGCCTGATAGGACGGGTCGTCGGCGGCAAGAGTCCCGGGGTTGAGTGCGGCGTCAGTGGCCGGGTCCAGGCCCCCGTCGGCGGGGTAGAGCAACCGTTGGAACGTCCACAGCGATGCGTAGCCAAGTTCTTCGGCTCGTTGGGCAATGTGAACCATGTTGCCTGGCGTGGCCCAACTTCCCGAGACGGGAAGGCCAAAACCTAGCAACGGCATCTGTTGACTCACCATCACACAATTCCAGGGACGACGACCATCGGCGGGCGGCACCCGTGCTGGGCGGGCAGGGTAACGACGACGGTGGTACCGCCTGCGGCATTGTCGGTGACGGTGATCTGCCCGCCCATGCTCGCCACGAGTTGACGTGAAATCGCCAACCCAAGGCCGCTGCCCTCTGCGTCGTTGGTCCCGTTGTCGACGTGCGAGAACGGCGTGAACAGTCGGTCGCGCAACGTTGAGGGAATGCCGAATCCATTGTCGGCTATCTCGATGACCACCCCACCCTCGCAGCGTGACGACGAGAGACGGACCTCACCCCCGGTGCGGTTGTACTTGATTGCGTTGGACACCACATTGATCAGCGCCTGTCGCAGCCGCCGTTCGTCGGCGTTGGCCACGACCGCGGCGGTTCGGCCGACGTGGAGTTGCACGTTGCGCGACAACGCCAACGGACCAAGGAGTTCGACGACGTCGGTGATGATCTCGTGGACGTCAACCGGACCAGTTTCAACCTCGGCCGCGCCAGCCTCGATCTTGGCGATGTCGAGCACGTCATCGAGAATGTCGATGAGATGCGATGCTGCCGCGGAGATGGTCGCCACGGCCGCGAGTCGGCGTTCGGGCGGCAACACCCGGGCCGACAACAGTTCCGAGTAGCCGACGATCGACGTCAGCGGCGTGCGCAACTCGTGGCTCATCGCCGCGAGAAACTGACCCTTGGCGGTGTTGGCGGTCTCCGCGGCGGCTTGGGCGGTCTCGGCCGCCAGCCGGCCCCGCCGCTCGACTTCCAGTCGTTGACGGCGGGTCACATCGACCAGGTTGACGCACAGGCGCGGACCGTGTGGCACCGAGCCGGGAAGCACGCTGACCACCCCCAACGATCGGGCTGCCCCACCCGGTCGGTGCCGAAAACGCATGGCCACTTCGACCGGGCTGGTCTGATCGGCGTTCAAACGATCGACGGCGGCCAACCAACTTTTTCGATCGTCGGCGTCGATCAAGTCCACGAATCGCCGGCCAACGACACCGTCGGGCTCACCCGCGGCAAGATCCCCGAATGCCTTGTTGGCGCGCACGATTAACCCATCATCAGCCACGAGCGCCATACCGGCCGCGCTTCCCTCGAACGAGCGACGAAAGAGTTCCTCGTTCTCGATCAGCCGACGGGACAACTCCGCGTGACGCAACGCGGCGGCGATCAGGCCCGAGAATTGGGCGACGAGGTCGATCTCCTTGACATCGGGGGTGTACGGCTGATCGCGATAGGTCGCCAGGGTGCCAAGCAGGTTGCGCTCCGACGAGAAGATTGGCGTCGACCAGCAGGCCCGCAAACCGTAACGCGCGGCGAGGTGGCGAAACTTGTCCCAACGCGCATCAACCAGCGTGTCGCTTACAACCACTGACTCTCCGAGGTAGGCGGCCGTACCGCACGACCCGGCGCTCGGCCCGATCGACATCCCGTCGATGGCGAAGCAGTAGCCAGCGGGAAGCCGGGGAGCGGCGCTGTGCCGCAGACTCTGCGACTCGCGGTCGTAGACCATGATTGAGCAGCGAGCGTCGTCGAGCAGACTTTCGATCGCCTCGACCAGGTTGCCCAGCACGCTCGCCGGCGGGGCCCCCGCGCCGATCAGGTCGAGCAGGCCCGCCTGCTGATCGAGCAGCACCGTTGCGGCGCGAGTCGCACCCGAACGGCCGGTCACGGCTCGAACCGGTAGCCAACTCGCGAGACCGTTTTCAGCCACCGAGGTTTGTCGGGGTCGACTTCGATCTTGTGGCGGACTCGGTGGACGTGTTGGGTGACCGTCGCTTCATCGTGCCACCCCGACGTCGAGCGCCACACGTGTTGAAGGAGTTGGGCTCGGGTAAAGGCCTTGCGCGGCGAACGGGCGAGAAAGACGAGCACGTCGAACTCTTTGGGGGCCAAATCGACCGGTTGATCGTAGGCGAACACCTGGTGGGCCGAGACGTCGATGCGCAGGTTGTCAAACACGAGTACGGTCGATTCCACCGGCGACGTTCGACGCAGCACGGCTCGCAGACGCGACGAAAGCTCGCCCGGCGAGAACGGTTTGGCCATGTAGTCGTCGGCGCCGAGGTCGAGTCCAACGATTCGATCAGCTTCACCCACCCGGCCCGAGACAATGATCACCGGTAGCGTCGAGGTCCGGCGAATATGCCTGAGCAGATCGAGGCCGCTCATGTCGGGCAACGACAGGTCCAAGACCACCAGGTCAATCTCGGTGTCCGCGAGAGCGGTCATCGCGGACCCGCCGTTCGCCGCAGCGACAACACCGTAGCCATCGAATTCCAACTGCCACGCGACGAGATTGCGAACCGCCGGATCATCGTCGACGATCAGTACCGACGCCACACCAGGCGTCCGAGCAGGATGCTGGCCCACGCTCGCTGGTGGAAAACACGAGTTGCTGCGGATCGGTTCGATTGCCCCCAACGGCCCCATCGTTGCCAAGCGTAGACCGTCAGCGACCAAAGTTGGAAATTGATTGTGCACAATGCATTTGTGCACTATTGACATGGGATGTGTCGTCCGGCACAATCACTTCGTGCGCGGCACTGGTCCGCACCGTGAGGGAAGGAGAACTCCGATGACTGAGCTTTCGACCGGGACGATCTACGAGCGTGTAGGGGGCTACGACGGTTTCAGGCGAATCGCTACGGACATTCTTGCGTTGCATCACGCCAACCCGGTGCTTGAGCGCCGCTATGGAAGTTCCCCGAAGAACGACGAGCAGCTGATCACCCTCGTGACCGAGTTGTTGTGTTCGGTGACGGGTGGGACCGAGACCTACACGGGCATGAACATGCATGAAGCGCATACAGGGATGAACATCAACCATGAAGAGTTCCTTGAGGTGCTCACGGACATCTCCAAGGCGCTGCACAACAACGGAGTGAGTCAGGCCGATCATGATGCGATCATGAACCTCAACTTCGGTCTCATGGGTGAGGTGCTTGCCCACTAACGGGACCCGGGTTCACGACAGCCGGTAGCGGCCGTCATCTACTCTGGTGTCGTGGCGACCGTTGAGAATCTCCGACTTGAGCACCAGCTGTGTGTGGCGTTGTACAACGCCACACGGGCAATCACCGGTTGCTACCGTCCGCTCCTCGATGAGATCGGGCTGACCTATAGCCAGTACACGGTGATGCTCGTGTTGTGGGAACGTGACACCACGACGTTGCGTGACCTGGGAGCGGCGCTGCATCTCGACTCGGGCACGCTGTCGCCGATGCTCAAGCGGCTGGAGCGGTCCGGTCTGGTGACCCGCACGCGCGGCGTCGATGATGAGCGAATGTTGCATGTCGCGATCACCGACGCCGGCCGACGACTTCAGCCGGGCGCCAGCGCAGCCCAGAGTTGCGTCGAACAGACCACGGGCCTCGACGCCGACGCTCTCGCTGCGTTGCGCGACCAACTCAACGACCTCGCGGCCCGCACTCGGGCCGAACCCGCAATTGGGTAGCAGGCTCCAGGCCCGGTAATGCCGACCGGGGCGGCTCGCTTTGCTTCGCCTGGACCCCCAGTTCTGGGCCCGCACGGACAGCGTCGCGCGATGTGCATTTCGATTGCACACAAGTAAATTGTGCACTATCATTACTGTCGTGGGTGGCGACGAGGTTCCTGATCTGTTGCGGTTGGATCAGCAGCTGTGTTTCGCGGTGTACTCGGCGTCGTTGGCGATGACCAGGTTGTATCAACCGCTGCTTGACCCGCTGGGTCTCACCTACCCGCAGTATCTGGTGATGATGGTGCTCTGGGAGACCGACGCGGTCACGGTGTCGCAAATCGGTGATCGCCTGATGCTCGACTCGGGCACGTTGACCCCGTTGTTGAAGCGTCTTGAAGCTGCGGGTCACGTTCGTCGCGCTCGCGACACGGTCGATGAGCGACGGGTGATCGTCACATTGACCGAGACCGGTCGGGCGCTCAAACAGCAGGCCAAATCGGTGCCCGAGAACGTGATGTGTGCTACGGCCTGCGATCTCGAAGAACTTGTTGCGCTCGCTGCGCAGCTCAAGGGTCTGCGCTCGAATCTGTTGGCGTTCGGATCGAACCTGACGCTGTCACCCTGAAGATCTCAAACCAAACAAAAGGAATCAACATGGCTATCGAACATGCGGTGTACACCGCGCAGGCAACATCCACCGGTGGACGTACCGGCACGACCACATCATCCGACGGAGAAATCAACCTGTCCCTCATGACTCCGAAGCAGTTGGGTGGCGCTGGTGGCCCGGGGACCAACCCCGAGCAACTCTTCGCTGCTGGGTACTCAGCCTGTTTTATAGGGGCGATGAAAGCAGTAGCCGCCAACGACCAGATTCATCTCCCCGGCGAAGTGTCCATCGTTGCGGACGTAGCGATCGGGGCGATGGTCGGCAAGCCGGGTGCTTTCGGGGTCTCGGTCGACATGGCGATCAGCATCCCCGGCATGGACCGTGACGCCGCCGAAGCGCTCGTCGCCAAAGCCCACGAAGTGTGTCCGTACTCGAACGCCACCCGGGGCAACATCGACGTCGTTTTGACGGTGGTCTGAGATGGCCATCGCAGCGACCGGCTATGCCCATGTGCGCCTCACCGTCACCGACATCGTTCGGTCACGCGCGTTCTACGACGACGTGTTCGGTTTTCCTGTGGCCTACGAACTTCCGCCCGACGCAGATGACGCCACCCGCGAAGCACTCGGCTTCCTCTTCGGTGGCGTGATCTACCAGGTCGGTGGCGGGCTGTTCGGGCTGCGTCCCGTCGCCCCCGAAGGCGACCGGTTCGACGAAGACCGAGTCGGGCTCGATCACCTCAGCTTCACTCTCGCCGGGCGGGCCGACATTGAAGCCGCGGCAACCGCGCTCGACGATCTCGGCGTTGCCCACGGAGGGGTCAAGGACATCGGGGGCGCGTTGCTGCTCGAGTTCCGCGACCCCGACAACATCAGCCTGGAACTCTTCGCTCCCGACGTCTGATGACATGGAAACAGAGCTGCAGATGAACTCGCCCAGCGACCAAGACTCGATCGCCGCCGACTGGTGCTCAGCCGCGATGAAACAGATGGCACCCAACACGGTGGTCGACGAACACACCCATCCGTGGGACGTGCGAGCAATCGTCACGGTTGGCGAGATCAGCTTGACAGTCGATGGTGTCGAGCGCACCTACGGTGTTGGCGACGTCTTCACCATGGCCGCCGGGCGTGTCCATCAGGAACGGGTCGGCCCAATCGGCGTGGAGTACCTGGTCCACCGCGGCGACCCAATGTGAGACGAGAGACTTCCCGCCGTGCTGCGGCGGGAAGTCTACGGTCCGACGTCCGCATGACCGGGTAGCTTCACCGGATGGACGCAGCCGTCAACCCACACGCCGGCCACGTTCACGATGTGGGGTTGCCGTCATGTCTCTGTACGGCGTTGACCGGTTTGGCAGCCGTTGAAGATGCACGGGTGACGATGGCGTCGGGTGATCCGGTACGAGCCGCATCCCAGCCGCCCGCCGGAACCGTGCCGGCCGATGGGGCGACGGTGTCGTCGGTCGCGGCGTTGGCGTCAGCCCATGGTCCGAGGCGGCTGGGGTACACCGATGGCGGTGCCGAGATGGTGGTGTACATCGCTCGCCGGATCATCACGATGGAACCGGGTTTTCCGAATGCGACCGCCGTCGCAGTGCATGGCGACCGGATCGTTGCGGTCGGTGATCTCGAATCGTTGCAGCCGTGGCTGCGGGCATTTCCTCATCGCATCGATGACCGATTTGCCAAGTATGTGATGATGCCGGGGTTTGTCGAACCGCATGTCCATCCGTTCCTCGGTGCGGTGTTGCTGACGTTCGAGGTCGCGGCGGCCGAGGAGTGGGATCTGATTGACCGGGTCGCTCCCGCCGTTCCCGATGCCGCTGCGTACCGGGCCCGACTGGTCGAGTTAGTAGCCGCCCACCACGACCGAAGCAAGCCGCTGGTGGTGTGGGGATTCTTGCCGTTCGTCCATGGTGAGTTCACCCGCGCCGAACTGGACGCGATCGCCCCCGACGTGGCGTTGTTCGTGATCCACCGCTCCTTCCACGCCATCAACACCAACAGTCGCGGACTCGATCATCTTGCCCTGAGCGACGCGTCGATTGCCGCCCACGACCCGCATCACGTCGACATCGACGGCGGGTTGTTCATCGAACTCGGCATCGGCCTGGTGATGGCCGGACTGGGCAAGGCGGTCAACGGGAAGGAGAAGTTGACGCGCGGATTGCGGCTGTTTCGCGATCTCTGCCACCGAGGCGGGGTGACCACCGCGATCGATGCCCTCGCCGGTGGTGTGGCCGGCATCGTCCCGGAATGGGTGCTCGCCCATCAGCATCTCGACGGCGACGACGTTCCGTTCCGCACCCTGTTCGTCGCCCCACCAAAGCTCTGGCGCCGAAAGTACGGCGACGACACGTTCGCGATCCTCGACGGGCTGGTGCAGCATGGCGGAACCCGGCGGTTGCAGTGGCTCCCTGCCGTCAAGGCGCTCGCCGATGGGGCGTTCATCAGCCAGTTGATGCATCTGTCGCCGCCCGGATACATCGACGGGCACGGCGGGCAATGGATGCAGCAACCCGCGGAACTGTACGACGAGATGCTCGACTATTGGCGGGCTGGGTGGGGTCTGCATGTGCACGTCAACGGCGACATCGGACTCGACGCGGTACTCGACGTGTTCGAGCGATACCAACGAGAATTCCCGATGCCTGATCCCCGATTGGTGCTCCATCATCTGGGGATCAGCCGTGAGGACCAGATCCGTCGGGTGGCGACGCTCGGGGTAGCAGCGTCGACGAACGGCTACTACCTGCGATACTTCGGGGACCTGTGGGCCGAGCATGGGGTCGGGGCCGAGCGGGCCGATCAGATGACCCGTCACGGTTCACTTGCCCGGCACCGGGTGAGCATCTCGATGCACTGCGATCTCCCCATGGCCCCGGTTCGCCCGCTCCTCGCCGTTGCGACGGCGGTCACCCGCCAAACCGCAGCCAGAACAGTACGCGGCCCGATGCAAGCCATCGATGTCGATACCGCATTGCGGGCCATCACCATTGAACCGGCTTGGCAGTATCGCCTCGACCACGAGATCGGAAGCATCGCCGTCGGAAAGAAGGCCGATTTCGCCATACTCTCCGACGACCCCTACACCGTCGAACCCGCGACGATTGCCGACATCGAGGTGATCGCCACCGTCTTCGAAGGCGACCCCCACCACATCGTTCGGTAGCCCGACGTTGTATCTCCCGCATCGTTGAAAACGCGGCGGTGCCGCCCGAGCGTGGACTCCCGGGCGGCACCGCTGTTTCTGGGGGGGGACTATTGGGTACTCGGTATCGATCAGGCGGGCATGAGCACGGTGTCGATGATGTGGACCGTGGCGTTGGCCGTCGGGACGTCCATGCAGACCGACTTGGCGCCGTTTACCATCAGCCCGCCGTCGTCGGTGAAGGTCAGGTCGGCCCCGTT
>JANNNL010000378.1:0-8979 GCA_031398525.1 Actinomycetes bacterium
TTCGGGCATCAGCGGAGGCGCGGCGTACGACGCCGTTATTGCCCTGACGGCAGCTCGCTACGGTGCGACGCTGATTTCGCTGGATCGGCGGGCGGAGTCGACGTATCGTCGCTGTGGCGCAGTCGTCGAGTTCCTCGACAACTGACCGAGTCTCGACCATGTCTGATTTCCGCTAGGTCGCTGGTCTGGAGGCCTGGCAGGATGAGGGGATGCAGCCGGGTCGGGTTCTCGACGAGGAGCAGTGCCACACGGCCTGCGAGAGTCGCGATGCCCGGTTCGACGGGTGGTTCTTCGTTGCCGTGACAACCACGGGCATTTACTGCCGCCCGAGTTGCCCGGCGCGACCAAAGCGCGAGAACAAGCGGTTCTTCACGACGGCGGCCGCCGCGCAGGTGGCCGGTTTCCGGGCGTGCCGGCGGTGCCGCCCCGACTCGGCCCCTGGCTCGCCGGAATGGAACACCCGCGCCGACTTGGCCGGTCGGGCGATGCGGCTGATCGGCGACGGCATCGTCGATCGTGAGGGAGTCTCAGGTCTTGCCACCCGGCTGCACTACAGCGAGCGGCACCTCAACCGGCAGCTCGTTGCCGAACTCGGTGTCGGCCCGCTCGCCCTCGCCCGTGCCCAACGGGCCCACAACGCCCGAGTGCTGATCGAGACGACCGACATCGCCTTCACTAACGCGGCATTCGCCGCCGGATTCGCCAGCATCCGCCAGTTCAACGACACGATTCGCGCCGTCTTTGCCCAGAGCCCGACCGAGATGCGGACGATGGCCGAGCGCGAGCGTGCCTCGGGCCGACGCGACACCCCTACCGTCGCCACCCTCGACCTACGCCTGGCTTACCGCGAACCGTTTGCCGCAGCGGAGATCTTTGCATTCCTCGGCCTGCGGGCAGTGCCGGGGGTCGAGACGTGGGATGGCACCACCTACCAGCGGGTCCTCGACCTGACGCACGGCTGGGGAATCGTGGGGCTGACGCCGGGCGACGGACATATTCGCTGTCAGCTCGACGTCGAAGACTGGCGCGACGTGGGAGCTGCCGTCTGTCGCAGTCGGGCGTTGCTTGATCTCGACACCGATCCGGCCGCGATCGACGACGCGCTGCGACGGGACCCGGCACTGGCTCCACTGATCGACCGTCGACCCGGCCTGCGCTCGCCGGGCCACGTTGATGGGGCTGAGTTGGCCGTGCGAGCCATCCTCGGTCAGCAGATCACCGTCGTCGCCGCCCGGACAATGGCCGCCCGCCTCGTCGAAGCCGTCGGACGGCCGCTCGATCAACCGAGACCCGGCCTGACCCACAGATTCCCCCGTCCCGCGGACATCCTGGAACTCGGCGACCGGCCGATCGCCGGACCGGCGGCGCGAGCCACGACGTTGGTCACCCTGTGTCGAGCCCTGGCGGTGGGCGACGTTACCGTCGATGCTGGTGGCGATCGCGACGAGGTACGGGCCAAGCTGATGGCGTTGAAGGGCATCGGACCGTGGACGGCCGGTTACATCTCGATGCGGGCGCTACGCGACCCCGACGTCTTCCTGCCGACCGACATCGGTGTGAAGCACGGCCTCGTCAACACCGGGCTCACGACCGGTCTGAACCCCCGCAGCGCGACCTGGCGGCCGTGGCGCTCATACGTCGTCCACCATATGTGGGCCAGCCTGTGACCCGTGAAGTAGCCGCGAGGCGATGATGAGATACGACGACGAGGAGCGCGAGATGTTGACGAGCACGATGATCGTGTCGCCGGTGGGGGAGCTCACCCTGGTTGCCGGCGACCAGGGACTTCGCGCCCTATTGTGGCCCAGGGAGTTGGAACGGGAATCGCGCGCCGCGGTCGGCGCCCGCTTGAGCGAGATCACCACGATCGACGCCAACGCGCTGAACCCGACGGTGCACCCAGTCCTCGCTCAAACCGTGCGCGAGCTCCACGAGTACTTTGCGGGTGACCGCCAGACCTTCGATGTGGCCCTCGACCCGGTTGGCACGCCGTTCCAACGGCGGGCATGGATGGCGCTGCGCCAGATTCCGTACGGCTCGACGGTCAGCTATGGCGACCAGGCGCGACGGCTCGGCGACGTGAAAATGGCCCGCGCCGTCGGTGCGGCCAACGGTCGAAATCCGATCAGCATCATCGTGCCGTGTCACCGGGTGATCGGCTCGACCGGCAAACTCACCGGCTTCGGCGGCGGTCTGGGCAACAAGGATTGGTTGCTACGCCACGAGTCCAACGCGCTGTTCCAGATGTGACCACCGCGGGACAAAAGGCCGGCTGGCACCCATCTGTTGATGGAGGTCGGCTAACTTGCCGCGTTGGTGGACAGTGCAAGCGCTCCGATGTTGGTGACGCGGCTGCATCCGTTGCCGGGTGTCGGCCATCCGTCGACTGCTATGCCAGCGGGGTGCTGCGCGATCACCGCGGCAGTACTTGGCGAGTCAGTGATCGCGATCACCGCGGAACGTGACGGCACGGTGCGCGAGTGGGACGTGCAGAGTGGCCGAGAGACCAAGGTGCTCGGCTACGAATGCGGCCCGATCAACGACGTCACCACGATGGCGATCAACGGCGAGCCGACGATCGTTGCCTCGGGGCTGGAGGGTGTTCATTTCTGGTCGGCGGTCAGCGGGGCGCCCCAAAGTCGGCGTCCAGGGGCCTATACCGACATGCTGACGTCGGTCCACGTCGTGCGGATGGGCGACGGCTGTGACGCACTGCTGCTCGGTGATCGCTTCGGGGCAATCGAGTACTGGCCCAATGCTTCGATGTTGGCGTGGCGGGTGCTGATGGGGGTTGGCGGGACTCCTCCACTCTGGGCGCTCGGCGGTGCGGTCGATCGGGCGGGACCACTCGGCGTTGCTTGTATCGAGGGTCGTTTGCAGTCGATCGACCTGCTGAGGGGGCGGATTACCCAAGACATCCCCATCGGCGGCGGCGTCAGCTACGGCATGACGTCATTTACGACGGGTGCAGCCGACTACGTGGCGTTGATCGTCGGCACCGATGTAGTCGTCGCCGACCCGATTCACGCAACGATTGAGTTCCGCTGGTCAGCCGGTCCGAGTCCGTTGCGTCGAATCTCGGTCATGCCATCGCAGGGTCGAATCCTCCTGGCGACGATCAGCCAGGACGGAACCGTGGGCATCTGGACTCCGCAGGGCGAACTGGTCGCTGGGGCGCGGCTCCCCGGCGACGGCGCGGCGATCGCGCCCGCCGCCCATCACACGGTCGTCGCCGGGTACGTCAACGGGTGGGCGGTTCTCTCGCTTCCGTAGGGTGTGTACAGCAGAGATCACGACACCGAGTGTCGCGACCTCCTCCGGGGGGTCGAGTTTCCCACGGCCCGTGGCACTAAGCTGCCGGGGGAGGCATGAATGTCAACGGTCAACGGAACGGCGCGGCGGGTCGTTGTGGCAGGTGGAGCAGGATTTCTCGGTTCTCATCTGTCAGATCGCCTATTGGAGCGAGGCGAGCACGTCGTTTGTCTGGACAATCTGTGCACGGGGAGGATGGCGAACATCGCTCACCTCATCGATCGACCCGGCTACGAGTTCATCGAGGCCGACGCCAGTGGACCATTCGTCGTCGACGGTCGCGTTGATGCGGTAATGAACCTGGCCAGCCCGGCTTCGCCGAAGGACTACTTCGCGATGCCGATCGAAACGCTCGATGTCGGCAGCATCGGCACCCGCAATCTGCTCGAATTGGCGGCCGCCAACGACGCTCGTTTCTTCCTCGCCTCGACGAGTGAGGTGTACGGCGACCCCGCCGAGCATCCACAAACCGAGTCGTACTGGGGCAATGTCAACCCGGTCGGGGTGCGCAGCGTATACGACGAGGCGAAACGGTTCGCCGAGGCGATCACGATGGCGTATCACCGTGAGCGGCGTGTTGATGTGCGCATCGTGCGGATCTTCAATACCTACGGGCCGCGGATGAAGGCCGATGATGGTCGCGTCGTCACCAACTTCGTCGTGCAAGCTCTGACCGGGCAACCGATCACGATCTACGGCGATGGTAGCCAGACGCGTAGTTTCTGCTTTGTCAGCGACGAGGTCCGCGGGTTCCTCGCTCTGCTTGATGGCCCGATTGTGGGCCCGGTCAACATCGGCAATCCCGACGAGTTCACGATGGTCGAACTTGCCGAACTGGTCATCGAACTGACCGGTTCGCGGTCGGAATTGATCTTCGAGCCATTGCCGAGCGACGACCCGCGGCAACGCCAGCCCGACATCACCCTCGCCCGCACGGTGCTGGGCTGGGAGCCATCGGTGAAGCTGCGTGAGGGCCTCGCTCAGACCATCGAGTGGTTTGCCGCAGAGTTGGCGACCACCATCTAGCTCGTCGGGTCACGGCTACCATCGCCGAGATGCCCGATGGTTTGCCCCGCCTGTTCTTCGATCGCCCACTCCCCGAGGAGTACCGCGATCTGCTCGATGGTCGGGCCGTCGCGTGTGGACCCGACGACGCCGACCTCTCCGCTGCCGATGGTGTCGTCGCCGGCGCAACGCGTCCCTGGAATGCCGAGGCGTTCGCGCTTGGATCGCGGCTCAAGGTCGTCTCCCGAACGGGGGTCGGATACGACAATGTCGATGTCGACGCGGCTCGCGCCGCGGGAGTGGTTGCCTGCTACGCCCCGGCTGCACCGAGCGTGTCAACGGCCGAGCACACCGTGGCGTTGATGATGGCGGTCACGAAGCGACTGAGGGCGCTGCACGCCGACGCCGTGGCCGGCAAGGCGGGCGGGCCCGCGCTCGGCCTGGAACTCGATGGCAGCATTCTCGGATTGGTCGGTCTTGGGCGAATTGCCCGGCGGGTGGCGCTCGCCGGCCAGGCGCTCGGCATGACCGTCGTTGCCTACGACCCGTACGTCGCCGACGGATCGGTCG
Organism: Actinomycetes bacterium; assembly: GCA_031398525.1. Classification (GTDB taxonomy): domain Bacteria; phylum Actinomycetota; class Acidimicrobiia; order Acidimicrobiales; family Ilumatobacteraceae; genus JANMJD01. The sequence goes on from JANNNL010000378.1 coordinate 4,888, forward strand.
ACGGCGTGTCGATGGTCGCTCTGGACGAGTTGCTCGCGGTGTCAGACGTTGTGTCGCTCCACGCTCCGGCGACCGCCGATACCCAGGGCTTGTTCGGATCGGAGACCTTCGCGGCGATGAAGCGCGGGGCGTATCTGATCAACTGCGCCCGCGGAGGCCTTGTCGATCAGGATGCGCTGCTCGACGCGCTGACCACTGGCCACATCGCCGGAGCCGGTCTCGATGTCACCGAGCCAGAGCCACTCCCCGCCGGCCACCCGCTGCTCGTCCATCCGAACGTGCTGGTCACTCCACATATGGCGTCGTCAACGGTGGCGGGTCGGCGGCGACTGTACGAGCAGGGCATCGACAACGCGCTCGCCGTGATCGATGGCCGACCGGCCTCGGTCGTGCCTGGCTACTGAGTCGCGCCTGCTATTGAGTCGTGCCGTCGGCGTCGGAATCGGCGTCGGAATCGTACGGCCACTCGACGCCGCCGGAGTGGGTTACCGCTCCTTGGTGAGCCGGACGGACGAGCGCGGCGTACTTCTCCAAGACGCCCGCGAGTCGACGGGGAGCGGGGTTCCACGCGGCAGCGCGGTCCGCAAGTTCGTCGTCGCTGAGCTCGACGTCGAGCCGGCCGGCTGCGGCGTCGACGGCGATGGTGTCGCCGTCACGAATGAGGGCGATGGGCCCGCCGACAGCAGCCTCGGGGGATAGGTGCCCGATGCACATGCCGCGCGTCGCCCCCGAGAACCGGCCATCGGTGACCAGCGCGACCTTGGTGCCCATCCCTTGCCCGTAGATCGCCGAGGTGACCGCCAGCATCTCACGCATTCCCGGCCCGCCTCGGGGGCCTTCGTTGCGCACGACCAGCACGTCGCCTTCGGTGTAGCGGCGATCCGACACAGCGGCGAAACAGGCTTCCTCGCTGTCGTAGACGCGGGCCGGGCCGGTGAAGGTGAGCGACGGCAACCCGGCGATCTTCACGAGTGCGCCGTCGGGAGCGAGGTTCCCGTGCAGCACGACAACGCCCCCCGACGGATGGAATGCATCGCCGGCGCCGCGTACGACCGAACCATCGGGGGACGGGGAGTTTGCCAGCGCTTCAGCCATCGTCTGGCCGGTGATCGTCAACGCCTCACCGTGGAGATATCCGTTGTTCAACAGTTCCCGAAGCACCACCGGGACGCCGCCGATCTCGTTGAGGTCGAAGGCCAGGAATCGGCCGCCGGGTTGTAGGTCGGCGATCAGTGGCGTGCGTCTAAGAACGTCACCGACATCATCGAGCGTGAATCGGATGCCCGCCTCGTGGGCGATCGCCGGGATGTGTAACGCCGCGTTCGTCGACCCGCCGGTGGCGGCAACGGCTGCGCAGGCGTTCTCCAATGATTGGCGGGTGACGAGGTCGCGGGGGAGCGGACCGCCGTCGGCGAGGATCTGCATGACCCGATCTCCGGCCCGTCGAGCCACGGCCAGCCGCTCGCTGTAGACCGCCGGAATCGTCGCCGAGCCCAAGGGCGAAAGCCCGAGTGCCTCACCCACCATCGCCATCGTGTTGGCGGTGAATTGCCCGGGGCACGAGCCGATCGTGGGCAAACACGTTCGCTCGATGTCGGCCAGTTGATTGACCGTGAGTTCGCCACTCTGCGTCCGCCCGACCCCCTCATTGGCACTCAGAACCGTCGAGCCCGCTCGCCCCGGCAGGGTGCTACCGCCGTAGACGAACACCGCTGGCACGTTGAGTCGGACCATTGCCATCATCATTGCCGGGAGGGTCTTGTCACAGCCTGCGAACCCGACGAGCGCGTCGTACCCGTGCCCGCGGACGACGACTTCGATCGAATCGGCGATCACCTCACGCGAAATCAGGCTCATCCGCATACCGGGGTGATTCATCGAGGTGCCGTCGGAGACCGAGACAGTCGTGAACGTCACCGGCGTGCCGCCTGCGGCCGCGACCCCGAGTCGGGCGCGATCGGCCTGATTGGCGAGGCCCATCGAACACGGGGTGTTCTCGCCCTGGGTGGTGACGATCCCGACCCACGACTGGGCCAACGTCTCGTCGTCGAGTCCGGTGGCTCGCAGGAAAGCTCGGTGTGGTGCGCGGCTGACGCCCTCGACAATCGAGCGCGAACGGTGCTTGTGCAGTGTCATCGAGGCCTCCGAGGGTGTGAACGCGGACGCTACTTGCCACCGTCATGGGTAGCCGTGCAAGGATCGGCGGCATGGAGACACTTCGTGAACTGTGGTCAGCCGGTGGAACGAGCTTTGGGGCGTGGCTGACGATTCCCTCGACCATCTCGGCCGAGGGCGCGGCGCGTACCGGCCCGGAGTATGTCTGTGTCGACAACCAACACGGGGCGAACGACTACCAGAGCACCGTTTCGATGATCCAGGCGATCGAGCTCGGTGGCTCTCGCCCCGTCGTCCGGGTGCCGTGGAACGAGCCGGGGATCATCGGCAAGATGCTCGACGCCGGGGCCCAGGGCATCATCGTCCCGATGGTCAACACGGCCGCCGCGGCCGCCGCAGTGGTCGATGCCTGCCTGTATGCGCCGCTCGGATCGCGGAGCCACGGGCCGTTGATGGCGGCAATGCGCGTCGAGGCGTATCAGCCGAATGCGAATGCCAAGATCGCTCCGATCCCGATGATCGAGACGGTAGAGGCGATGCGCAACCTCGACGAGATCCTCGCCGTTCCCGGGGTGACGGCGATCTATGTCGGCCCGGCCGACCTGTCGCTGAGCCTCGGGCTGCCACCAGGAAACAACGATGGCGATGAGCTGTTCGACAACGCACTGGCGACCATCGTCGCCGCATGCCACAAGGCCGGGGTCGTGCCCGGCATTCACGCCACCGGAGCCCTCGCCGTCCGCCGCCTGGAGCAGGGCTTCCGGATGATCACGATCGCCGGTGACATGCTCTCGATGCGCACCCACATCGCTTCGGAATTGGCCCAGGCCCGGGGATCGCGGCCGACCAGCGGCGCAGCATCGATGTACTGACGCGGTTCGCGGTTCCGCTTACGCGGCGGCCGCGCCGGCCTCGGCGATCGCCCGGTCCTGGTCGGCCGAGCCGCCCGAGACGCCGATCGCCCCGACGAGTTCTCCTTCGATGGTCACGGGTACACCGCCGCCGAAGATGGTCAGGCGCGGCGTATGGGTGATGCCGTGGACCAGCGCCGGTTCGTTCTCGATCGCCGGCCACCAGACGTGAGTCGGCATGCCGCCGAACGAGGCGACGGTCCACGCCTTGTTGCGGGCAATCTCGGCCGAGAGTCGGGGCGCGCCGTCCATCCGTACAGCGATGATCGGCTCGCCCGACGGGTCGGTGACGGTGATGCACATCCGCAGCCCGCCCGCCTCCGCGGCGGTGATCGCCGCGCTGAGAATACGTTGGGCTCCAGCGAGCGACAGCGAGTTCATCGAGATGACATCGGACATTTCAATCTCCTTTGAGGTGGGTCAAACCACTTCAGGGTGCGTCGACGGGGAACCGGTTTAGAACGTAATGACGGTGCGAGCCGACTCACCGGCGGCCATCAGGGCGAAGCCCTCGTTGGCCTGATCGAGGGGGAGTACGTGGCTGACCATCGACTCGAGCCCGAGTTGACCGGTTGCCCACAGGTCGACGTACCGGGGGATGTCGATGCGGGGCTCGGCGTCGCCCATGAACACCCCGACCAGCGACTTGCCGCGGCGAAACCCGTTGGTGGCGATGGTCACCCGACCATCGTCGGGGTGGATGCCGAGCGCATACGCGTGGCGTCCGGGGGAGGCCAGATCGAAAGCCTGTTGGACGGTCGATTCGCGTCCGACCACTTCGAAGGCGTGGTCGACGCCCTCGCCCGTGATCTCGCGGACCATCGCGATAGCGTCGCCCGTGGCCGAGTTGATCAGATCGGTCGCGCCGAACGTCGTGGCCATCCGCAGTTTGCCGTCGCTGACATCGATGGCGATGATTCGCCCCGCCTGGGCGATCTGGGCGGCCTGGATGACGTTCAGTCCCACTCCGCCACAGCCGATCACGGCCACCGTCTCGCCGGGCTGCACCTTGGCGACCTTGAGCACCGCTCCGAGGCCGGTGACCACCGCGCAACCCAGCAGCGGG
>JANNNL010000391.1:0-10994 GCA_031398525.1 Actinomycetes bacterium
TGTGGGCAACTTTGGCGCGGGCAAGGTCATGCTCAAGCCTGCTGCCGAAGGAACAGGAGTCATCGCGGGCGGTGCGGTTCGTGCGGTAATGAACGCGGTCGGTGTGCGTGACGTGCTGACGAAGTGTCTTGGCTCCAACAACGCGCACAACGTTATTCGTGCGACCTTTGATGGCTTGCTCAATCTGCGTAGTCCAGAAGAAGTGGCGCGGTTGCGAGGCCGTACGGTAGAGGAGTTGTAAGTTATGGCAGACGGAGCAAAAATTAAAGTTCAATATTATCGCAGTGCGATTTGCACTCCCGCGAAGCATAAAATTATTGTTCGCAGCTTAGGTCTCACCAAACTCAATCAAATCGTTGAGCGACCTGACACGCCTGACATTCGGGGCATGGTGACAAAGATTCCGCACTTGCTGCGCATCGTGGAATCGTAGAGATTTGAGATTTGAAATTTGAGATATAAGTCTCATTGAGATGCAAATCTCAGATCAAGTTTCAAATAGACAGCGTTCAGCTTTATCGCGAACTGTTCTTCATCTCAAATCGCAAATTTCAAATCTGAGATTTTCGTTATGGCACTTGGCTTAAATAACATCAAGGCTCCTGAAGGCGCGACGCACAAAAAGAAACGCGTTGGGCGCGGCCCTGGCTCCGGCTTGGGCAAGACTTCAGGACGTGGCAACAAAGGACAAAAGTCCCGCTCCGGTTATAGCCGGAAACGCGGGTTTGAAGGCGGACAGATGCCGTTGCATCGGCGCTTGCCCAAACGCGGATTTACGAATATTTTCAAGAAGGAATGGGCGGAAGTAAACGTCGCTGATCTGGATCGCTTCGAGGGAGAGGTGACGCCCGAAGCCTTGGTCGCCGCCGGATTGATTCGCAAATCCAAACAAGGCGCGGTAGCAATTTTAGGACAAGGCGAAGTCACAAAAGCATTGACCATCAACGCGCATCGCTTTACCGCAGGCGCAAAAGAGAAGATTGAAGCTGCTGGTGGTACGGTGAACGTCATCGCAAGGCCTACTGCGGAAGCGACTAGCTGCTAAGAAACTGTTCACATCTCAGTGCCCTGAGGAAGTAGGCAGGAACGTATGTTTGAATCATTCATCAATGCGCTGCGCAATCTTTGGCAAGTCCCGGAGTTGCGCAAACGTGTGATTTTCACGCTGTCGATGCTGGTCGTCTATCGCGCAGGCATTCATATCCCTGTGCCGGGGATTGACCAGGAAACGCTCAAAACCATTTGGGGCGGCGCGGCGGGAACTCTCTTCGGCGTTCTTGACTTGTTTTCGGGCGGCAATCTGCGCCGCATTTCGGTTTTTGCGCTCGGCATCATGCCGTACATCACGTCTTCAATCATCTTTCAGTTGATGACCTCGGTCTATCCGGCGCTAAAGAAGATTCAGGAAGAAGGTGAACTCGGTCGCCGCAAAATTACGCAGTACACGCGCTATCTGACCGTCGGACTTTGTTTGGTGCAGGGGACGGCGATTGTGCTGTGGTTGAATCGTCAGCCAGGTTTGGTGAGCTTCAGCACCTCGTCGTCGGACCAGAAGGTGATCGCGTATTGACCGGCCGAACACTTGACGGCGATGACCGGCCGGATGAACGAATGAATGCCCATCTTGAGGTGCTGCTTGCCCGGGTCGGTGCGGCCGCGACCAGTCAGGGGATCGTCGACCAGCCCGTGGAAAAACCCGAGCGGAGCCGTCTGGCGAACCCGCTTCTGGTACACGAAGATGCGATCGACCGGGGATGTGACCTCGACCGTCTGACGGCTGCTTTTCAACCATGCCGAGACGGCGACACCCACCGCGGCAATGAGCACGATCAGTGTGATCCACTTCAGCATTCGTCCTCCTTCGCCCTACGACGACGTGCAGTCACTGACCGACGTTATCCCATTAAGCCGTTCGCAAGCCTAGATCATCGCACCGGGGTTAGCCACCGCTGGGTGTGTTGGCCAACCACACTGAGGAACTTGCCTTCAGGTCGCGATCACGATCGAGCAGCCCGCCCTCGCGGCCACCGGCGCGATGGTCGATCGCCGGGTCGAGAAAAACCTCTCGTAGGTCGATGCCGTCTCGGCGCGCCTCGGTGATTGCTCGCGCCGACCATTCGAGGATGAGTCGGCGATCGTCATCGTCGGGGTGGACGACCTTCAACGTGAGGGCGAGCGGACGATCCGGCCCCTCCTCGGCCAGGCGTCGCAGCATCGTGCCGAGCCGATGTTCCCAGCGCTCAAGCCCCTCGGTGGTCAGTGGAGCGTTGAGCAGGATGTCACACGTCGTCGAGAAGCCGAGGACATCGAGCGAACTGCCAAGTTCTTCGATTCGTCGCTCCGGGCCATCGGGGAAGGCGACCACACCGTCGCGCAGGCCCCGTAGCCACATCCGCCAACGCAGATGATCCTCGCGTCGAGCGTCCTCGGCCGCGGGGATGGTCTGATCGACCGCACGAACAATGCGCAGGCTGAGGTCGGTCGCCACCGGAGGGCCGCCGCGCAGAATGCGCCACGCATCGCGCCACGCGGCTGTAGTGATCGTCAACGCTTCGACGTAGCGCTTGGGGTCGTCGGCCCACGGCTTGGCGAGCAACAACGGTCGGTTCATCGGTACCCAACCGGCCAGGCGATCACCAAAGGTTTCGGCGACCGCTTCCACCCAACGCGGCCACCAGCGTCCGGCGTGCTTGGCGTCGCCGAAGCCGCCGTCGTCGACGAACCAACCGGGCAACGGCCCATCGTTGAGCCCGGCGACGATGCCGATTCCAACGGCCGAAGCGGCGTCGATCACGGTGCCGAGTGCCTCGCACCAGTCGTCGTCGAGGCCGCCGGGGCGAGGTTGGAACGTCGCCCAGTCGAACCCGACGCGCAGGCGACTGATACCGAGCGAGGCGAGGAGCGCAGCGTCTTCTTCGAATCTCGCCAGGCCGTCGTTTGGTGCGCGCAACGAGATCGTCGCGCCCTTGATGAACGGCAGGGTGATGAACGGCGGGATGATGGACTGGTCGGTGGCGGTGGGGTCAGGGGTCATTCGGAGTGGAGCTACTGGCCGAAGCGCAGCCGCGTCCAGAGCTCGCCGGTGTCGTTGCGGTATGTCGGCCCGGGAATGCCCGACAGGGCCATGACCTCGATCGGCCCGGGGAAGCCGCGCAGTTCAACGGTCGCGTGGGTGACGGCTACGACACCCTCGGGAAGCTTCTCGATTTGCATCGTCGGCATCAGCGTCTCGTGAGGCTGAGCGGCATCGCAGAGCCGCGAGGCCATGTTGACCGCTGAGCCGATGTAGTCGTCGCCATCGAACAATAGGGCGTACCCGCTGGCGATGCCGGTGCGCACCGCGAGCGGGGCACAGATGTCGGTGGAGCGGTGATCGAGTTCGAGGACGAAAGCCAGCGCGTCGATTTGCTCGACGGCGACGACCATGCAGCCATCGCCCAACCATTTCGCGATTCGTACGCCGCGTTCGGAAGATATCTCGCGCACCAGGCTTCGGAACGCGCCGAGCAACCGACCCGCGGCGTCGTCGCCGAAGGCCGCGGTGTAGTTGGTGAACCCGGAAAGGTCCACAAAAGCAAAGGTTCGAGGGACTCGCACGGCATTCCCACGTTACTACTGCGCTACGGTCGATGCTCATGGTCTCGCGGTTTACGTACTCGCGTTGGGACGGCTCCCAGCAGGGCTTTGAGCTCGATGCCGAGGGAATCTTCGACGAAATCACCGATGATCTGCTGTATCACGGCGATTTGAACTCGGCCCTGCGGCGGCTGCTGCAGCAGGGCATGCGCGATCGCGACGGCAATCAGGTGCAGGGCATGCGGGAGATGATGGAGCGGCTGCGCCAAAAGCGTCAGGAGCTGCAGGAGCAGGGCGACCTCGGTGGGGTGTATGCCGAGATTGCCGAGGCGTTGAAAGACCTCATCGACGAGGAACGCCACGAGATCGAGAACCAGACCGCGGCGGCCGACGCGTCGGGCGATGAACGGCGCGCTGAGTTAGCCCATGAGGCGGCGATGGAACGCAACTTCCGCCTCGACATGCTGCCCAACGATCTCGCCGGGCAGGTGCGCGAGCTGCAGAGCTACGACTTTGCGTCTGATGAATCGCAGCGCCGATTCGACGAGCTGATGGACAAGCTGCGCGAGCAACTGATGCAGCAGTTCGTCGACCAGGTGACCGAGGGCGTGCAGAACACATCGCCCGAGCAGATGGCCCGCATGAAGGACATGATGGCGGCGCTCAACCAGATGATCGAGCAGCGAGAGGCCGGGCAAGACCCGAAGTTCGAGGAGTTCATGGAGAACTTCGGCGATTTCTTCCCCGAGAACCCGCAAACCCTCGATGAGCTGCTCGAATCGATCGCCCGTCAGATGGCGGCGATGGAGCAGATGATGAACTCGATGACGCCCGAGCAGCGCTCACAGCTGCAACAGCTCAATGAGCAACTCATGCAGGACATGGATCTGCAGTGGCAGTCGCAGCAGCTTGGTCAGCACCTGCAGTCGATGTACCCGCAGATGGGTTGGCAGAAATCGCAGAACATGCGGGGCTCGAACCCGATGGGGTTCAACGAGTCGCTGCAGGCCATGCAAGATCTCGGCGACCTCGACCAACTGGAGAACTTGCTGCGGGGGGCCACGAACCCGGGAGCCCTCGCCGAGGCCGATATCGATCGCGTCCGCGACCTACTCGGTGATCACACGGCCGATTCGCTGCGACGGTTGTCGCAACTGACCAAGCAACTGCAAGACGCCGGCCTGATCGACTCTCGCGAGGGGAAGCTCGAACTGACCCCCAAGGGGCTTCGCAAGATCGGCTCGAACGCGTTGCGCGAGCTGTTCTCGAAGCTGTCGAAAGATCATGCTGGCCAGCACCAGATCGACCGTCAGGGCATCGGCCACGAGCGGGCGTACGAGTCGAAGGTCTACGAATACGGCGACCCGTTCAACCTCGACCTGCAGCGCACCATCCGCAATGCGCTGCGCCGCCGTTCGGGTGAGGGACGCGGTCAGGGCACCCCGGTGCGCTTGACCCCCGACGACTTCGAGATCGAGCGCACCGAGGTGATGACCCGCTCATCGACCGTGTTGATGCTCGACCTGTCGCTGTCGATGCCGATGCGAGAGAACTTCCTGCCGGCCAAGAAGGTGGCGATGGCGCTGCATTCGCTGATCTCGTCGCAGTTCCCCCGGGACTACCTGGGCATTGTCGGGTTCTCGAAGGTCGCCCGAGTGATCGAGCCGTATCAGCTTCCCGAGGTCTCGTGGGACTTCGACTACGGCACCAACATGCAGCACGGGTTCCTGCTGTCTCGCCAGTTGCTCGCCAAGCAGACCGGAACCAAGCAAATCATCATGATCACCGACGGCGAGCCGACGGCGCACATCGAGCGCAACGGCGAGGTTTTCTTCAACTACCCGCCGGTTCCCGAGACGATCACCGAAACCTTGCGCGAGGTGATGAAGGCGACGCGCGAGGGCATCCGGATCAACACCTTCATGCTCGATGCCAACAGCTACCTCAAGTCGTTCATCGAGAAGCTCACCTCGATGAACCGCGGTCGGGCCTTTTTTACCACTCCCGAGAACCTGGGCGACTACGTGCTCGTCGACTTCATCGAGCATCGCCGCAAACTGACGCAGACGCGTCGCGCGGGCTGACCGCCCTGCGTCGAGATTCCCCGCCGTCCGGGTCAATCTTTCCGACGCATCGCGCGTTGGGAAACGCTTCTTGTAATCCCCCATTGCGCAGGACCCATGTGGTATGCGAAGATTGCACCGTTGTAATTACAGCGGTGGCGGTAGCCGGTCCCAGACGGGATACGGCGAGCCACCCTCGATATCTGGCCGACAGCTAGGGAGGCCGAGGGCAATGAGTCATTACGGCGGTGCCAATGGAGAAGACAAGTCGTGGCAAGACCAGGCCAACTGCCTGGGCGTTGACCCCGACCTGTTCTTCCCAGAACGCGGCGCATCCACACGAGAAGCAAAAGAGGTCTGTCGGGGTTGCGTCGTGCGATCCGACTGCCTGGAGTTCGCCTTGATCAATGGCGAGAAATTTGGCATCTGGGGAGGCTTGTCGGAGCGGGAGCGCCGACGAATCCGTCGTCAACGGGCCCTCACCACCCGTCGTCCGGCCGTCACGGCCTGAACGTTCGCGTGAATCGGCCGGGCGCCCTACCAAAATCCGTCAACGAGTGCTAGCGTAATTGCCATGTTCGCTTTAGATTTTGGGCCCCAGGAGATGATCATCGTTCTGGTCCTGGTGCTCGTCCTGTTCGGTGGCTCGCAGCTGCCGAAGTTGGCCAAGAACCTGGGTCAAGCCCAGAAGGAATTCAAGAAGGGCCTCGACGACGGCAAGAAGCCGGCCGAAGAGTCCACCGACACCAAGTAGTTGTCGAACCTCTTCTCGACCAAAACTCACGAGCCGGCACCCGAGGGTGCCGGCTCGTTCTCATTTCTGGGAATCCAAGCCGCCCTCGGACCCTCTTCCTGATCCGCCTCAGGAAATGTTCGGATCGGGGAGTCGAAGCCCATCTTCGACTCCGTCGACCCGCGATCTGGTCGTCTCCACCGGGGGGGGACCGAGTGGGCGATCTCAGCCGATGTAGAGGGCGAGCCGGCGACGCTTGAGGATGCGTCGGCGCTCACGCTCGGAGGCGCCGCCCCAAACCCCATGATCGATCCGTTGTTCCAGCGCGTACTCCAGGCAACTGGTGGTTACCGGGCAGGTGGCACAAATTCGCCGGGCGCGATCCACGCCAACGCCGTCGCTGGGGAAGAATGTCGCTGGCGGGTAGCTCCGGCAATTGCCATCGGCCATCCAACTGGTTTCGGTATCGTCATACATGGGGGGTTCCTCGTTTTCTTTCCATGCCGGTGTCCGCCCGACTTCCGGAAATACACGTTTGGTTACTAGACGTTCGGGGGGCCGCAGCGGTTCCCGTTGACCGAGAGTCAAGCAGGAATGCCCTCGGAGGTCACTGGGTCACTCGACCCATTGCGTCGGTCTAAGCACTCAGAGTGCTCAAGTCAACATTCAGCGGACCCGCCGGATACCTTGGTGGTTGCTGTAGGTCCACGGGTAGACACGCTGGAGCAAGCGGAATCGGTTGGTCAGCGACGTTAGAATTGCGGTTTCACCGACCAGGAGACGTCACAAATGTCCGACACGATGACGACCGAGCCGCCCCGAGCCCATGCTCGCATCGTGTACCTGGGCCCCGTGTCCCCCCATTGGGAGGTCTACGGCGACTATGGTGATCGCAGCTTAGTCGACGAGTTTCGCGCTCGGGTGTTGGCCCGTCTCGTGCTGCTTCCCCGTGACGACCCGCAGTTTCGCCGCAACCGCGAGCGCATCCTGCGTGACGCCGAACGCGAGCGCATCTCCATCGAGTGGGACCTCGGCTTGCCCGAGGGCGTCGAAATCTGAATCGACGATGACGGAGAGGTAATGGTCCGGTGAACGGTTCGTTACATCCGTCCGAACGTCCTGACACATTGGACCGCCGTCGTTCTACGATCGGTGACATCACCAATCTGTACATCAATCGTGAACTGAGCTGGCTCGAGTTCGATGCTCGCGTCCTTGAAATGGTCGATGACGCCGCGGTGCCGCTGCTCGAACGCTTGAGGTTCAGTGCCATCTTCTCGTCGAACCTCGATGAGTTTTTCCAGGTTCGCGTGGCGATGCTCAAAGGGCAACACGACGCAGGATCTTGGGTGGTGTCGCCTGACGGACTCTCGGCATCAGAGCAGTTGGCTGCGATTCGCTCGGCCGTTGAGCCCATGGTCGAGCGGCAGGAAACGCTCGTGCTCGATGTGCTGCTCCCCCTGCTCGAAGCTCAGGACGTCACAATCGTGTCGTGGAGCGAGCTCACCTGCGACGAACGGAAACACCTGGTCGAGCTGTATGAGCAGCGGGTCTTTCCGATTCTGACCCCACTTGCGGTCGACCCGTCACACCCGTTCCCGTACATCTCCAACCTGTCGCTGAACCTGGCGGTCTCGGTCCGCAATCCCGAGAATGGGGAACGGCGTTTCGCCCGGGTCAAGGTGCCACATCTGTTCCCAAGGCTTGCCCGCTTGCCAGGTTCGCATCGTTACGTGCTCATCGAGCATGTCATCGCGGCTCAGCTGCCGACGCTGTTCCCGGGAATGGATATTGAGGGTTGGTGGACCTTCCGAGTCACCCGCGACGCCGACCTACCCCTCGAAGAAGGCGAGGCCGATGACTTGCTCGTCGCGGTGGAAACCGAGCTGAAGCGCCGCCGTTTTGGTCGATCGGTCCGCCTTGAGGTCAATCGAGAAATGCCCGACGAGGTTGAACAACTCCTCATCGACCAACTCGACCTGACCGACGCCGATGTGACCCGCCACCGCGCCCCGATCGACCTGACATACCTCGACGAGCTCCACGGGCTTGAGCTGCCGAATCTCAAGTTCAGGCCGTGGCCGAACATCACCGCCGGGCGGGTCGCGACCGCCGATGCTGCCGGACGCAGCCTCTTCTCGGTGATCCGCGAGCGCGATCTGCTTGTACACCATCCGTATGAGTCGTTCTCGTCGTCGATCGAGGAGTTCATCGAACAGGCCGCCGAGGACCCAGCCGTACAGACGATCAAGATGACGCTGTATCGCACGTCGGGTGACTCGGCGATTGCCCGCAGCCTGATCCGCGCCGCCGAGCGCGGGGTGCAGGTCGCGGCGATGGTCGAGATCAAAGCGCGTTTCGATGAGGCCACCAACGTGGAGTGGGCCAAGACGCTGGAGCAGGCCGGCGTACATGTCGTCTACGGACTCAGCGGACTCAAGACGCACACAAAGTGCGTGCTGGTGGTGCGGGCCGACGACGACGGTCTGCGCCGGTACGTTCATCTGGGCACGGGCAACTACAACTCGCGCACCGCCCGCTTGTACGAAGACATCGGCTATTTCACTTGCGACCCCGATATCGGCGCCGACGCTTCTCAGCTGTTCAACCACCTCACGGGCTTCGCTCGCCTGCAGCGTTACCGATCGTTACTCGTCGCTCCCGAACATCTACGCACGCAACTCCTGGAGTTGATCGAACGTGAGGCGTCGTTCGGTACCGAGGGGCGGATCACCGCCAAGATGAACTCGTTGGGCGACCAGCGGATGGCGCGAGCGTTATACGACGCAAGCCAGTCCGGCGTGCAGATCGACTTGATTGTGCGGGGTCTGTGCTGCCTGCGCCCCGGCGTGCCGGGGGTATCCGAGACGATTCGCGTCCGCTCAATTCTCGGCCGCTACCTCGAGCACTCGCGGATCTACAAGTTCAACCACGGCGACATTGACGGCGGGCCGCTCCATCTCATCGGCTCGGCCGACCTCATGCCCCGCAACCTCGACTCCCGGGTCGAGACCCTCGTGCCCGTGCGCCACCCTCGGCACCAGTTCTGGCTCGATTCGGTGTTCGAATTCCAGCTCGGCGACGACGTGCGTTGCTGGGAGCTGCAAGCCGACGGCGACTGGCACCGGGTGGCTGGCGAGGTAGACGTCCAGGAGCAAATGCAGCGGTGGGTCGAGGAACGACAGCGCCCCCGGTAATCGGGGTTCGCGTCTGGATGCAACTCGACAGCCGGATACGGGGATCAAGAATCTGTCACGGTATGGGCCGTTTGGCCTGGTCAGGGCCATTCTGAGAGTCTCGTTTACCGACCATTCGGCAGTCGTTCATCTCCTGTTCATCTTTGCTCTCCCTCGGCGACAACTTGGACTTCTACGGTTCGTCTCATCAACCAAGTGAATGAGATCACAAAGAGGAGTTCAAGCGTGAACATCAAGAGTCAGCGCCTTTCGTTCGCCGCCGGCGTGGCCGTGATCAGCCTGCTCGCAGCAGCATGTGGAAGCAGCGATACTGCCGACACGGTCGAGACCGCAGCACCAACCGCGGTCGCAGCGGCGGCAACCACGGCGGCCGTCGCGGCGCCGGAGGCCACTGAGGCCGCCGCTGAGCCCGAGGCCACCGCGGAACCCGAGTCCACCGAGGCGGCCGAGCCCGCAGCCGGTGGAGCCATTTCAATCGACGGGTCGTCGACCGTTGCCCCGCTGAGCTCGCTGGCCGCCGAGGACTTCATGGCCGCCAACGATGGGGTGCAGGTGACGGTCGGTACCTCGGGTACCGGTGGGGGCTTCGAGAAGTTCTGCGCCGGTGAGACCGACATTTCCAATGCCTCTCGCGCCATCAAGGACGAAGAGGCCGAGGCGTGCGCGGCCAAGGGCATCGAGTTCGTCGAAGTAGTCGTCGCCAACGACGCCCTGTCGGTGGTCGTCAACCCCGACAACGACTGGGCTGAGTGCCTGACCGTCGAGCAACTTGCCACCATGTGGGCACCGGCCGCCGAGGGTACCGTCAACAACTGGAACCAGATCGATCCGGCGTTCCCCGACCAGGCGCTCACGCTCTTCGGCCCCGGTACCGACTCGGGTACCTTCGACTACTTCACCAAGGAAATCAATGGTGAAGAGGGGGCCAGCCGCGCCGACTACAACCCGTCGGAGGATGACAACAACACGATCACCGGCATCTCGGGCGACACGGGCGGACTTGGCTACCTCGGTCTGTCATACCTGTTGGAGAACGAAGGCAAGCTGAAGGGTGTGGCCGTCGATAGCGGCGGCGGCTGTGTCAGCCCGTCGACCGAGACCGTTCAGGACGGCACCTACACCCCGCTGTCCCGGCCGTTGTATATGTACGTCAGCCTGACGTCAGCCGCTCGTCCGGAAGTCAAAGCATTCGCCGAGTTCTTCCTTGCCGACCAGGATGCGCTGATCGAGGAGGCGCTGTTCGTGCCGCTCGACGACGCCCAGAAAACCACGCAGGCCGCCGAAGTGGCCGAGATCGTCGGCGCCTGATTCTCGGGCCCGAAGCAACTTCGAGTACAACCAATTCGTGAACATTCCCCTCGCCTCGGGCGCTGCACCGGGGTGCCGGCGGCCCACCGGTGCAGCGCGCCGCAGGTACATGTAAGA
>JANNNL010000431.1:0-4305 GCA_031398525.1 Actinomycetes bacterium
GGTCACCTCGTTCAGCGCATGGCGAAACTCTGTGTCGCGATGAACCCTCAGGGTCCGGTGTTGCGGGCCGCGGAGCTACCGGGTGGTACCGCGGCGCTCGCGAGCTCGCCGTTTGCCTTCGTGCATGGCTGCCACTCGCGCCGCCGGGATCTCGTGGCCCTCGGCGATGAGGTCGGCTGGAACGCTCTGACTGTCGGGCAGTGAGTCGGCCCACGGATTCCGATCGCCAAGTAACGCGGCCACTGAGTGGATGTTGAAATCGGCAGGCTCCACATCGTCGATCTCGGCCCAGGCGACCGGAAACGAGACTGGGACTCCCGGTCGCACGCGCGGGCTATATGCCGCGGCAACGGTGGCCCCGCCCGTGCGAGTCGCATCGATGAAGACTTTTCCCTGCCGATCTGCCTTGACGAACGCCGTGGTCGTGATGGCGGGGTCCAGGCGTTCAGCCCGTCGGGCGATCGCTCGGGTCGCGGCGGCGGAGTCTGCGAGCGACAGCCGTGAATCAACCGGTACGAAGACGTGCACTCCCTTGGCGCCGCTTGTCTTGGCCGCTCCGATCAGGCCAACTTCGCCGAGCGCCCGGTTGACCAGATGCGCGGCGGCGACCGCCGCCTTGAACGACCGATCATCGGGCGGATCGAGGTCGAGGACGAGATGTGTGGTCCGCTCCGGCGCACTCGCCACGGCGAGCGTGGGGTGGTATTCCACGGCACGTTGGTTGGCGAACCAGAGCAACGTTCGTCGGTCATTGCACAAGGCGTAGCGGACCGTTCGCTTCGATGCCTCAGCCCACACGTCGACGGTCGTTATCCAGTCCGGGGTGTACTTCGGCACGTTCTTCTGCATGAACGGTGCCTGCCCCCGGGTCACCCTGATGACCGACAACGGACGGTCGCTCAGCTCGGGGAGCATGCGGTCGGCGACGAAATCGAGGTAGCCGACGAGCTCACGTTTGGTCGCCCCTGCCCCATCGAACAGCGGCTCATCAAGATTTGTCAGCGGCACACCGTGTCGGGACTCGCCAGGGGTGGTCATGGTCGCATTGTTGCCGTTGTCATCTGTCCGCGCTACCCGCCGAGCGGCCAGCCCAAACCTGTCGCGGTCGGTTGGCGGGTCTGGGACCGTGATTCGCCGGGTACCGAGACGGCTGATGAGCATCAGGGCAGCCGACCAGTCGATCGCCACAGCGAACACACTGTCCAACGACGAGACCGGTCGTGTAGTGACATCAGAACTGAGCAGGGGTCGCGCCGCGGACGGCCCCACTGACATCCCACGACGAGGCCTGCGAGATGTGTTCGCACGGGTGCGTTCCGAGATGAAAATCGATCACGTCACCCTGCTGTCGGCAGGAGTCGCCTTCTACGGATTATTGGCCCTCGTGCCGGCATTGGTTGCGGTCATCTCGATCTACGGACTGGTAGCCGACCCGCAAGACGTCCGCTCCCAACTCCTCGATGCCCTGTCAGCAGCCCCGAGCGAAGTTCGAAATTTGGTTTCGACACAAATGGAGTCAATCGCCTCGTCGTCGTCGGCATCGACGGTTGCGGCCGTGATCGTCGGAGGCCTCGCAGCCGTCTGGTCTGCGTCGGCTGGCGTAGGGCACCTGGTCGACGCATTGAACGTGGCGTACGACGAGGAAGAACATCGCAACCTCGTCCGCAGGAAGCTGATGGCGCTTGCGTTCACCTTGGGCGCGATCCTGTTCATCGCGGTCGCCTTCGTAATCATTGCGCTGCTGCCAGCCGTCGTCGACAGCACAGGTCTGGGGAGTGTGGGCCAGATCGTTGTCAACGTCGTGCGCTGGATTGTGTTGCTCGGCGGAATGCAGCTCTTGGTCGCAGTTCTGTACCGGTACGGGCCCGATCGCGATGCGCCCCAATGGCGTTGGGTCTCGCCCGGAGCGAGCGTGGCGGCGGCGATGTGGATCGTCGGGTCGCTGGCGTTCTCGGTGTACACCGCCAACTTCGCCAAGTACAACGACACCTACGGCTCGCTCGGAGCGGTCGTGGTCCTCATGCTCTGGTTGTTTCTCACTGCGCTGTCGATCATCGTTGGCGCAGAAGTCAACGCCGAGATGGAGCGCCAGACAGCGAAGGACACCACAACGGGCGCACCTCGGTCGCTCGGACATCGCAACGCCTATGCCGCCGACACGGTCGGCGAGACCGCCGACGAACTGAAGGAAACGCGCAAGGTCGACCCCATCTCGCCGTCGGCGTCGCCACGTGGGCTGGCCGATCCTCCGGACCGTCGCACCACGGTGGAGTTTCCGTTCCGCTTTGCAGGCCTCGTCGGTTTCGCTTCCCGATTGTTCGGTGTGCGGGCCGATCGAGCCCATGGTGTCGTGTCGGTGGAATCCATCGAGATCCGCTATGGACGCTGGGTGCTTAACACGGCACTGTCGAACATCCGCTCCGTCGACGTCACCGGTCCGTATCGCATCTGGAGAGTCGCCGGGCCGCCGCACCTCTCCCTCGCTGACGGTGGACTGACGTTCGCCACGAACGCACAGCGAGGAGTCTGCATCACCTTTCACGAACCAGTACCGGGGCTGCTTCCCTTCGGGATCATGCCGCATCCCAATCTGACGTTCACCGTCGCTGAACCACACCTGGTGGCCGAGCACCTGCGCCAGGCCTGCGCGCCTCTCGCCCGTGGCGTCATGGGGTGAACACGATCTTGACCGCGCCGTCGCTCTTGGCGTGGAACATCGAGTAGGCCGCTGGTGCGTCGGCCAAGGGCACGTGGTGCGTCGCGAACGTGTCGACACCGAGCGGATCTTCGTCGACGAGTAGCGGCATGATGTCATCGACCCATCGCCGCACGTTCGCTTGGCCCATCCGCAACTGGATCTGCTTATCGAACATCGTCATCATCGGCATCGGGTCGGTCATCGCCCCGTACACGCCGACCACCGACACCGTTCCGCCGCGGCGCACGAGGTCGAGCGCCATGTGCAACGCCGCAAGACGATCTGCGCCGACCTTGCGCATCACCTTTGCGGCGACCGAGCCAGGAAGCAACGCAGTCATCGAGTGTGCAGCCTTCGCAACCGGCGACCCCTCGGCCTCCATTCCAACCGCGTCGATCACTGCGTCGGGACCTCGGCCGTTCGTGCGAGACCTGACTGCATCGATTATTTCACTCGAGTTGTCGAAGCTGTCCCAGTCGATGACGTCGACACCGCGATTGGCGGCTCGGGCAAGCCGTTCGGGAATCAGGTCGATGCCGATGACGTTGCCAACACCCAGTTGCATCGCGATCCGGCATGCCATATCGCCGATCGGACCGAGACCGAGCACAACAAGGCTCCCCCCTTGCGGCACCGCCGCATACTGCACGGCTTGCCACGCCGTCGGCAGGACATCGGACAGATAGAGGAACCGATCGTCGCCGGGACCTTCGGGCACCTTGATCGGTCCGTAGTCGGCGTGGGGCACCCGCAACAATTCAGCTTGTCCGCCGGGAACCTGCCCGTACAGCTTGGTGTAACCGAAGAGAGCCGCGCCGCAACCCTGATCGCGGACCTGCGTGGTCTCGCACTGTGACTGCAAGCCCTGGTCGCACATGAAGCATTGGCCACAGGCAATGTTGAACGGCACCACGACTCGGTCGCCGACTGCGATGTTGGCGACCGCCGGGCCAACCGCTTCAACGATGCCCATTGGCTCGTGGCCGAGAATGTCGCCCGGAGTCATGAACGGCGCCAGCACGGCGTACAGATGCAAGTCAGACCCGCACAGTCCACTCGACGTAACGCGTATTATTGCGTCTGTGTCATCGACGATCGTCGGGTCCGGGACTGTTTCCACCTGGACGTCATGACGGCCATGCCATACCACTGCGCGCATTACCGGGCCTCCATGCAAGTGAGGGATGCCCGACAAACTGGGCAGCCACAGGTTCGGCCTGCGTACCCTTCAAGCGAAGGGGTCAAACGTCGCAACCTTTTGGATGCACCCACGACAGTGTTTACCGGCCCCGGTGTCGGGGTATTCGAGCGAGATGTCCGCACTCTCACCGCTGCATCGGGCCGTCGTCGCCGGTGCGGCTGGAACCCTGGCAATGGACTCCTTGTTGTATCAGCGCTACCGGCGCGAAGGCGGCACCTTGTCGTTCATCGGCTGGGAGTTCGGCGATCCGTCCCAGACGTTTTCCGACGCCGGAGCCCCAGCCGAGTTTGCCCGTGAGTTGGCGTCACGAGTCCACGTCGAGCTGCCACCGTCGTCAGCGCGATTGGCGAACAACATCGTGCATTGGACAACTGGGCTTGGTTGGGGTCTCGCCCACTCGTTCGTT